>CAZMDP010000052.1:0-8496 GCA_964565015.1 uncultured Prolixibacteraceae bacterium
AAAACTTGCCGGTAAAGGTCCAATTGCCCGTTACGGGTTTCGGTTTGGCCATTGCTCATTGAAACGAACAGGAGGAAGAAAAAAGAGAGTAGGTATTTCATATTTATTATGGTGTAAATCAATTGCCGGAAAGATAAGAATATAAATGATAATTTCAGATATTCGGGCAAAACCCATTTGAAAACTTCGGACGGGGTTCCCAGGCCTTCTTTCCGTAATTTTGTCCACCCACTGTAAAAGGCGCAAGGGTAAGCACAATTTCCCATTTTCATGGGTAATTTCCTTAAAAGTTTCGCTCCCATTGTTAAGTGCAACGGTTACCCTGAATGGTCGGGCAATGGGTACCAATTCTGGTCTGTAAGCCTTACGGTGACGACAACATCCTGAAACCCACCTTCCTTATCGCAAGCGTATAGAGCAAGGACTATTGACAAACATGAAAGTCGAATGATTTTTAAATACCTCATGGTGCAATTAATATGGTTTGCTACCAAAAAATTCTGATTTGATATTTACTTAAGCAAGTTTAAGTAAATCAAAACCATTGCCGCTTTCTGAACAAGATAACACCCAGGAAAGATAAAGCCACAGAACCAAACATAATAACCGGCAATGCCCACATATCGTCTTCCATCGAATTCGGGACATTCATCCCAAAAACGCTTGCTATCAGGGTGGGGATCATTAAAATAATTGAAATCAAAGTCAGCTGTTTCATAACAACATTCAAGTTATTCGAAATAACCGAAGCAAAGGCATCCATCATGCCACTCTGAATGTCGGAGTATATCTGTGCAATTTCGAGTGCCTGCTTATTCTCGATCGAAGCATCTTCAAGCAGGTCTTCGTTTATTTCGGAGGTAATCTTCTTCGAATTCTTTAACCTGGTAAGAACAATCTCATTCCCTTTAATGGAGGTAATAAAATAGACCAGGCATTTTTCCATTTTCAACAGTTGGTTGAGCTCACTGTTTTTGATCGATCTCTCCAGATCCTGTTCAATGGTTGAAGTCATATGATTGATCTGTTTAAGAAATTTTATGTATAAACTTCCTGATCTGAGAAAGAGGCGCAGAATAAAATTGATGTTGTCGGTAATGTTTCGGTATTGTTCACGCAGGGAGGAAGGCTGGTTGATCGGCAATACATCATTCTCGCGTGAACATAAAGTGAGCGTGAAATTGTTTGTAATGAAAATTCCTAAAGGGATGGTGATAAATGGTACGCCATTGTTGGTCGATTCCACCGGGATTCTTAAAATTACCAGGGTCCAGTCATCATCAATTTCAATACGGGGCCTTTCATCAATATCCAGAATATCGTTCAATAAATCGACCGGCATTCCGAACTCCTCAATGGCTTGTCTGATTTCATCGGCATTGGGGTTAATTACGTTAATCCAACAACCGTTTTGAGGCTTATCAATTTCAATATAACCTCCGAATGTTTTAAAAATCTTAATCATACATTTATCTCCTTTTCTTTATCTGTAAGGAGATATGCAGATGCCCCCCACAGATGTGTCAGTTATTTTCTTCTCTATGATAAGGCCCGTCGTCCATCTAAATTTAATTTCAATCCGGTTGCAAAAGTAGGTCAATTTTTGCACGGTTATTCGTTTTTATTGTTTTTTCTTGATTTCTGTTCAAATCAGAAGTTTTCATAAAGCTATCTTTGCTTGAGGGTAATGAGGTTTCGTTTGTAAATATCAGAAATACATGTAATTATAACAAATTCAGGGGGATGATTTATTCGCCAGAAATTATCATTCCGTCTTTCCTGGTCGATATCTGATTTTCAACTGTGCAGATATTGGAACCTATTGCAAATGTTCCCATGTTGAGTTGAAACAGTCGCCATTGCCCAGGTCAAATATCGGGTTTACTAAACCTTTTGCTTTCGACGAAGTCAAACGTTAAATCAAATCGAGGATTTTCCCGCAGTTTTTTTGAAAATCCTATTTGTTAAAAATACATTTTCTCCCCTGTAACAATTGGTGAAGTTTAAGATTTATTGGTAGTTTTACTTTTTTTGAGGATAAAATATTTTGGATTGTATTTTAATGAAGCTAAAAACTAAGGCATTTTTATTTTTTCTGTCAGTTCTTTTCACCCTGATGGTGGGTTGTGAGAAGTGGACCGAAAAAGAGATATACAAAAGACCCTCCTGGCTTCCGGGAAAATTATATACTGCTGTAGCCGCTCAGGATAATCTCTCGCTTTTTTCAGAATGTTTAAGGTTAGCCGAATTGGATAAAATACTGGATGTTTCGGGAAGCTGGACCGTGTTTGCACCAACCGATGAAGCCATGAAACAGTTTCTGGCTGAAAAGGGGTATGCCGGCATTTCTGATATCCCTTCAGATGAGTTGGAGAGAATCGCGGAATTTCATATTATCCAGAATCCCTGGTCTTACGAGCAATTGCAGATACTTGGCATAAACGGTTGGAGAAAAGGTGATGGAGCGAATGGCAATCCAATTGCATATAAACGCGAAACCATGTTCAGAAATCCAACCGAAAAATATTGGTTTAAGCGGGGTAGAAACAAGGAAATGATCGTTATGGATTCCATAAACTCAGATGGCTACAGAAGGGTTTATGTACAGTCGAGAAAATATGTACCCGTTTTTTTTGATGAATACGTAAAAGCAAATGGAATCACCCCTGAAGATTTCCGTTTTTATTTTGGCAGACCCTACGAATATGGGAATGTATATTATGCCGGGGCAAAAATTATTAAAGCTGATATTTTTGCCGAAAACGGATTTGTACATATAATCGACAGGGTTGTGGATCCCATGTTAAATGCCCGGGAACTGCTTGAGAAGGAAAGGTATGGCGAATCGTACAAACTTTTTCTGGAAATGGTTTATTGGTATTACCCCGACTTTGTACCCAATCTTCCGGCAACTTTCAATCAACCCGAAGTACGACAAGGCGGATTGGTTGACACCCTTTATGATTTAAATTTTTCAAATCTGGCATTTAATCTTAACAGTGAGCAGATCATTAATTTATATCAAACTCTGGCCAGGCACAACGGGATGTTTATACCAACCGATGAACCCTTCAGGAAATTTATCGACGGCACCTTAACCAATAAATCAGGATTCCCGCACTGGCCCGATTATAAGTCGCTTCCCAAAGATATTGTCGATATTATTATTACACAAAATTTCAGGTCAACACCCATTTATCCTTCGACAAATATGTACAGGCAAATTTTTAACAAAGCGAACCGCTATTACCAGAAAGAGGAGGATATCATCAGGAAGGAATTTGGCAGCAACTGTACATTTATCGGCCTGAATTCGTATGTTCCCGATAAGGTATTTACCAGCGTTACCGGCCCTGTATTCTGTCGCCCAAACTACTCCATATTCAGGCGGGCGCTGCTATGGTCGGGTGCGGTTAATACCATCGCAAATCATGCCGGTGAATTGTACTTCTTTCCAATCCCTGATTATGCTTTATTGGCCGATTCCTCTTTACTGATAAACTGGATAAACAGAGATGAAGAGGTTTTCAATTTTCAGGTATTAAATAAATCAACACAAATGGTTGAAAATGTCAACAGCAATACGCTCCGTACCTGGATTTTGAACCAGGTAGGGGTTCCAACAACCGGTATTGTTGGCGGAAAGCAGACCATACGCACTTTAGGAGGCAGAAATATTACATGGGACCATATCAATAACACCATACAAGGCGCCCTTCCTTCCACTGCGGGTTACAGATCAAACAAAGTCACAACCAACACCCCATCGTTCATGAACGAACCCACTGATAACGGAAAAACCTGGAGTGTTAATTACTGGTTTAATTTTTAAAATTTTGAAAGGCAGAAGCATACTACAACCCTAATCTAAATAAAGCCTTTTTTATTGCTTTGGGAATGGCTCAAAATTCAAAAGTTCTGAGATTGAATGAACAGGACCTGTTCGTGTTAAAATGTTACTTCTTTCCCATACCGGGTTGATGTAATCGGTCAAAATAGTATCCCCCGAATTAGTTATTCTAAATCCAAATATATCCACGCCCGGATTGATACATATATCCCCACTGACATTGATAGTTAATGGTTTACTGGCCAATGTGGTATAATTATAACTGCCCCAATTGAAATCGTTTAAATAATACTCTCCTCCGATGAAATGATATGCAGCAAATATGTTAAACTTATTATCCCTGTTTGTAAGAGTCATTCCAGGAGTGGCAATCCGTTTGATCAGGTCCTGAACATTATGGATACCATTCCTGCGATAAATACTATCGTGTTCGGCAAGAATGGTATATTTGGTCCACCATAATCTGCTCCTCAACCCCGAGAGCCTGATTGCTTCAGAAAGTATTGTATAATCATCTTGTTGCAGCAACCAGTCATAACCCGAAAGTTTTGCCTGTTCCAGCACCTCAGAAATAACATGGATATAACCGTTTGTCATATTAAGATTCGCTTTTATAATAGGTGCCGAGTTGTTTATTTTAATAATCTGGTTGTTACCATCGGTGTAATAACCAACAACCAATCGGTCGCCAGTCAGGGTCAGATCAATCAAGCCCCCGTCAGGAAATTCATCTGCTTTAATTTTTTTATTTATGGTATGGTATCGGGTAAGTGTTTTTATGAAGCTGGTGTCTTTTAATAAATCTTCAAAACTGCCGTATTGCTGGTTTTTTTGGATGAATTGATCAATAGCCTCATCGGTGGGTAAAAAAAGTGTATAGCCCTCACCCTTAGGATTGTAGGCATATAATGTCCCAAGCAATTTACCTTCGGTCAACAAACGGTGAAATTTTGAATATTCTTCCTGGTTTTTATTGAGGTACTGGCTTATGGTTAAAGATCCGTCATTGACCCAATTGGATTCATGCGTATCAGATTCGCAGGAGGTTAATATCATTGACAGAAACATTAATTGAAACAGAACAACTGCAATTCCTCTTCTTCGAAAACCATTATGCCACTTATACCAATAGCTTTTAACAATCATTCCATACATATCCATTTTTCTTATTCAAACGGTCATTCCTATATACTGAAAAACCAAAACTAATTTATTTTACGGTATCTGCCTAACTATTCAGGTTTATTATATGAGTTTTTCTTAATCAAAATAAAAAATGCCCCGGAATTCTAAACATTATGTTGTAGAATACCAGGGTCTAAAATTGGGACTATTGTTATTAATCAAGGATTCTCACATGTCATTCATCATTGAGGGTAAAATTGACAGTAGTAATAATTCCTGCAACTACTTCTATTCCATCAATGGACAGGCTTTCATAGCCTTCCAGTTCACATTCCATCGAAAAGATACCTTCTGGTAACCCGATTAGTTTGTAATGTCCTGATGCATCTGTATATGCTGAAACCAAAACATTGTCTTCCCCGCTCTCACTGAATACAGAACTACTTCCTGAAGTAGGTATCAGCAATTTAACCCAGGCGTTTGCAAGAGGCTGGCCGGCAGCATTGGTTACTCGGCCCTGGATTCGACCGGCAGCACCCAAATAGATACCCCTCACAACCGGTTTAAATATGAAGCCCTGGAACGATCCATTTTTTATATTCCCCCTTGCCACAAAAGATTTACTGATATCAAAATCCAGAAGGACATCAGATGTCTGGCCTTCCCTGATATGGATATCAGGTTTAATCTTAATTTTCAGTCCACTGGTAGATCCACTCGGAACTTTCAGGTTGTGTACAGTACCATCTTTAAGAACAACTTTAGCATCAACTACCCTAAGCCTGATCATGTCATAATATCCGGGATCCAGATCAACGGTGCCCAGATGGGCAGTAATGCCATTAGCAAGTTGAAGCAGATCAAACTCCATAATCCCTTGTGAGATAACAATGTAGGATGCTGCATCATCATCCCCGCTTTCCGTTTCAATATGTTGTCTTACTTCAACCCTGTCGATGGTTACATAGGTATTTTCAACCAATCCAATCGGAAATGGTGCATCGGTAAGGTACACTTTTAACCTTCCCTTTCCACCCGGAATCATATAATCTTCTTTTGTACAACTTACCAGCGTTAGTGCACCTACTATCAGTATTCCGGTAATTAATTTCAGATGTTTCATATCTTTTCAGTTTTAATTATTATTTATTCCATAGTTGGGGAAGCAATTACCATACAGTTCTTAAAACAATAATCATTGTGCTGTATATCAGTTATTTAAATATCTTAATTATTTTTAATTTCTATCAAAATCATAATCTGGCTATCATTTTGAAAAAATGTTATAAATATGAGTATGTCAGATCGCTCGAAACCATATTCCGGTAACCGCCAATCTCAAGAAAAAAAAACCATGAATAAAACTAAACAAAAACTATCAAAAGGGATGTAATCAGCATTTTAGGCGGAATTGAGGAGCCGTCGCCTGTATCATCTGTAAATTCTTTTGGTTTTGAAACTATTCACACAACCATAAAACAGGTTTTTCCCGAAGTTATGGTAAATCCAATGCTTGCATTAGGCGCAACCGACAGCAGGCACTATGTTGACGTAAGCAGGAATATCTACAAGTTTATTCCGGTTCTCCTTGTTCAGGAGGATTTGGCCGGGATTCATGGGCTTGACGAAAGGATAAGCATTGAGGCTTTCTCTAAGGCAATAGGGTTCTATTACCAATTGATCAGGAACATAAATCAGGGGTCGTAAGCTGATAGGGTTTAAGGCAAATTCTTTTTCTCGACTGTCCATACCTCCGATTGCGAAAGCCCGCAAGGGTCACCGGTAAAGAGTTTGCCTGCTTCGCGGTCGTTTTTCAGTTGCCATTTGTACCAATGGGTGGCTACCCTGGCAAATTCTCCTCCGTGTGGCTGGCTGTAGGTGCCGCCATGGCCCACATCCATATTTCCGACAAACACCGGAACATGATTGATTCTCCTGAAGTCATCCATGCCGTTTTCGTAGGCGATATCGGATTTGCCTCCCAACAGGTAAAGTGTTGGCGTGTGAATCTTTTGCAAATGTTCTTTATCCAACTGAGGCATCCCGGGCATCCCTCCTCTCGGGTTGGTAAACAACCCGCTGTTGCAAACCACAATGGTCGTAATTCGGGGATCAGGGGCCACCTCGAGGGTTTGCAGGCCACCGCATGACATGCCGCTTACAGCAATTTTTCTGGTGTCAATTTTTTTGTAATACGGACTTTTCTTGTCCTTGTTTTGCGCTATGGCCCAGTCAATGGCATCGAGCAGTTGTTTCGATGCCGAACGGCTCCTTACCTGTTCTCCCTCTTCCACAGGCATGGTGCCAATGGCAATAACCAGAAAACCATGGGAAGCAACCTCATTTAAGAAATTTACATGTTCCCACGGAGAGTTGAAACAGGCTCCATTCCCCCATGCAATCACCGGAAGCTTGTTTTTCTTTCCGAAGGGAGTGATATTCTCTGGCCTGAAGATGGTGTGCGTGGGCAAAGATGGTTCGGTCATCATTATGGCACTATATTTTCCGGTACCTCCGTCTTCAACTATCCTTGATTTCTTTTCCTGTGCTGCAGAAGAGCTTATCAGGAAGCCAATGGTAATAAGCAATGCAATTTGTTTTTTCATACTGTTGAGTTTTTATTTTGTAAAATTATGAATTTTCAACACAAAGTACATGGCCAGATTTCCGGATGGGGAAAAAAACAGTACTGTTTAAAACGTCTTGTTCTCTTGTGGAATAATCCTATTGATTTCAGACTTAAGGTTTGGAAATTTGTTTTTTATGATTTGCCAGACTTCTTCAACATTAATACCAAAATAATCATGTGGAACAATATTTCTGAATCCTTTGATTTTTTGCCATTCGACATCCGGATGATTTTCTCTGAAATCTTTTGACAATTTGCCAACTATTTCGCCAATTACTACAAAATTCATCAAAGTGGCATCGAAATCTCGATAATCTGAATTAAACTTATCGGCAGAAATATAGGAGGAAGTGTACTCATCAATACGGGCAATAGCATCAAGCATTAATTCCAGGCAATGATAATCCTTAGTTGATAAAGACGGCTTCATTTAAAATTGATTCTTTAATCCGTGCTTTGATATACTTTTCCCTACAGATATCTACCTCTATTTCCAGTTTTCTTCTGAAAAATTCCCTTAGCGACAACTTCAATTCATAGAGGTTCGGTGTGTTTTCCTCAAATTCAACAATCAGATCCAGATCACTGTCATTTCGCTGTTCTCCACGGGCATAAATTCCGAAAAACCCGATTTTGGAAAGATGAAATTGATCACGGAAGTATTTTTTGTTCTGTGATAAAAAGGATATAATGTCATCTTTTGTTTTCATAGGGTACGAAATTAGTAAAAAGTTCAGCTTGTGATAATGCCAGGCTTATGTTTTAACACTCCATAAATGTTTTACATTATAGTGATTTTTATCAAGGATTTTGTTTATTTGTGATTTACGCAAAAGGGAGAAAGTTTTACCAATGAAAAACAATAAAATTATGAAACCAGCCATTAAATTAT
>CAZMDP010000053.1:0-8471 GCA_964565015.1 uncultured Prolixibacteraceae bacterium
GGCCGTAGTAAGCGGCGTTTTAAAATCATCGTCATTTCGGGCATCATAGGCTGTAAGCTGCCCGGTTTCGATCCCTTTGAGCAAAAGTGCTGCAAGACTGGTTAGCCCTTCAACATCGGTCGTGGGATAGTACAATGGCTGGTTGATCTTTTCACGTAAATCGATAATCCGCCATACCATTTTCGACCAGAATACATCTGCCTCCCTAACCATAGGTAGTGGCATAGGTTTTTTCTGGAAAGTGTCCGAGCGTTTATACGCACCATTAATAATTTGGCTATTAGCGGGTTTTGTTCCAAAGAACAAAACCGATATTCCAAAAACACCTAAAAAGAAAAATATCTTTTTCATTTCTATCGGATTTTGAAGCTGATTGGATCGAGGTTGCGTTCGGTACCATCGTCCCCTCTTGCTCTGATGTTATCAATATAAATTATACTTCCTGTTTGCAAATTCCTGAATTGAGCCTTTTGTTCAGGCGTAAACCGGTTGCTGTTCGATTTGAATGTATTTACAAAACCACCTGCTGCGGTGAGATTAATATCGAACTGGGTTACGGTAAACCTTAGGTTGAAATCAAAGTCGGGCAGAACGGCCATAATTCCATCTTCAACTTCAAGTTCTTCTTTACGTATGTTTCCTCCCGATTGGTTCCCAATCTGGGCAACAGGATCGGGAACCCGTTTTACCCTGAAATTTGTACTTCCCATCAACCTTTCGGTCCCGCCAACCCTTGCATATACCGAAACAGTGGTACGTCGGCCCTGTTCATCAAGCTCGTTTGGATAAACAACAAGTTCATTGCCTTGCTGCGCAATCCGTCCATTGGTAATTCGTATATCAAGATTTTCTTTGGCTATTCCCGGAACCGATACATCGATCGGGTTGGCAATTCCTCTATAAAAAACATTCATTTTTGTTGGCGAAATGGTAACACTTGGTGCTGTTACCTGATATTCTTTTGCGAACGGATAACTGCGGATCAGTCCATCCGGAGTGCGGTAATTCAAAACGCCACTCCATCTGAATGTGCCGGTTTCGTTTGCACGGAGCCGATAAATCCCTTTACCTTCAACTATTGGCAACGGCCGGCTATTAACGATTATTTCAGGATCGACTGTGGTATCGACTGCTGCCAGAAAAATCTCTGCGACATACTCTTCGCCCTGGAGTATGATGGACGAATTGGCAATAACCTGTGCCCCAAGTTTATTAAACTTGAATGAGCCAGCATCGATTTGAGCATATAAATAATTCAAAACGTTGGCTTCCGAATTTTTAACATCAATCTGTATCTTCGAAAGCAGTGTAAGAATTGCAGCCAGCGGTTTATTCTCGAAATAAACCGATTCCCACGTTCTTCTTTCCCCTCCACGTAAAGTAAATTTCGAGTCGGATGTTTCAAGTTCCTGTTCAATAGTTTGGATGAGGTATTTATCCTCCTCTCCAACCATCGATATCAAAAAATTCTTGTAATTGGTAATTTCGTTCCTGAGATTAGAAGCACCTTTCTGTGCAATCATTATCTCAGAAGGTGAATTCAGGTCATCTTCCTTTTTAATGATCAGGGTATCATTTTTTGCAGTCACAAAAGTAAATTCGTTACCCCTTAATTGTGTCCCCGAAGTATAGGGTAATGTTCCTGAAGCTCTTACAAGTCTCTCTTTCAAATCGGTAATATATCTGACCAGACTGTCGGATTTTATCCGGACCTCATCGGCTTTAATTTTCCATTCCTGAACTTTTGCAGGATTTTCAGCATAAGCCTGGTCGAACGATGCATAAATCTGTCGGTTCTTGCTGTCAACTGCATTTAGTGTCTGTATCAGGCTCGAATCAACAACCCTATACGCTTCCAGAACCTGGGCAGCCACATTGAGTGCAAGCATTGCCGTCAGAACAATGTACATCATGTTTATCATTTTTTGCCTCGGGGTTTCCGGGCAATTTTTAACACCCATAGCAGTATTTTAAACGGTTCTGTTATTTTTTATAATTCAATGCCCCTAACATATTACCATAAATGGTGTTCAGGGCTTCGAGATGCTGGTTCAATTTAACTGCATTTTCCTGATAACGTTTTAATTCTTCAACCGATGCAGCCATGATTTCATTCATTTTTCCGAGGTCGGTACTAAACTTTAAGCCTGCCTTGACCTGATCTTCGGCTCCTTTTAATTGATTTTCTAATGTTGAATTTAATGTAGCCAGGTTTTTATTGAGCCGTGCCATATTTTCGGCATAGTCGCCCGAATGATTGAGGTTTTTAAGGCTCTCTTCCATTTTTTCGGCGGCAATTTTATAAGATTTGGCAAGCATATTGCCCGATTCGGCAATTTTCGTAGTTATTTCATCGCCCGATTTTGCAAGTTTCTCAATTACGGCCTGGCTCGAACTGCTCAGTTGCCTGGTTGTCTGCTCATACGTCTCTACCAGGTTGTTCACCGAACTGTGGATACTTTGATTGGCCTTGGCATTAAGTTCGCCAAATAAGTTCATGGCCTCACTGGCCTGGGTGAGGTTCTTCACGTACATATCGGTTGCAATTGTTGCAGCCGAAATATCGCTAATACCCCTTGCAGTGTTGCTTAGTTCATTCAGGCTATAACTAACCTTTTTCAAAAGGTCTGGTGTAAGGTCCGAATTTTTAAGGAGCTCGTCAAGTTTGCTTCTGCCATGACGTTCAACTTCTTCAAATTCAGACACTTCATAGTCTTCACGCAATTCCGGATATACTTTTGACCACTCCGGAATTTCCAATGGAGGCTCAAAAGCAGAAACAAAGAATATAACAGCTTCTGTCATCAATCCTATGGCCAGAATTACTCCTGAATAGGGCCAGTGCTGCAGTTTGAATAAAGCTCCAATAAGAACAACGGAAGCACCCCAGCTATATATATAACCGGTTATGATTTTAGCTCGTTTCGTTTTTAAGAGTTCTCCAATATTCATTGTGGGATATTATTAGGTATTTTTAAAATTCATTGCCAAAAGTTGAACGTACACATCGGAACCCAATAAATGACTTGGTTGTATCCTGGTATTCGAAACTCCGGGTCGAAACCTGGGTGAAATATGCAATATCCTTATAAGATCCACCCCTGACCACTTTACGTTTCATCACAGGAGGATCGTCGGGAAGGGCATTGTATTCATAGTTGGGATTTAGGTCGTTAATAAGCATGTACCCCGATTCGTCATAAGCGGTTATGGTCCATTCAGCAACATTCCCCGACATATCGTAAAGGCCAAAATCGTTGGGATCGTAACTTGCAACACGCATGGTACCGATGCCGCCGTCTTCAACATAGTTTCCCCTGAGTGGTTTAAAATTGGCGAGAAACACTCCCTGCTGATCGCGGGTGTAGTAACCTCCCCAAGGGTACATCGAGAATTTTTTACCGCCCCTTGCAGCATATTCCCATTCTGTTTCTGTTGGAAGCCTATATTCCATAAGACCGGGCTGTCCCCTGCTGCTCAGGTAATCGTTTTGGATTTTGGTCCGCCAGTTGCAAAAAGCGCGGGCTTGTTTCCACGTAACACCAACAACCGGATATTCATCAAATCCGGGATGCCAGAAATAGCGAGTTGCCCAGGGCTCGTTGTAAGAATAGGTAAAATCGCGAATCCAGGTAAGTGTATCGGGATAAACATTTACCCTATCCCTGAAAATAAATGCTGAACGGTTTTCAATGGGTATTTCATTACCCGAAGGGTCGAATACTGTACCTTCATATCTCTGCGTTTGAAAATTGTAACTGTTCGCCCTTCGAGCTGCCTGTTGATAATCGATCCACCAGTATTCATAAAATAGTTTTCTTGGATCAATCTCACGCCGCCCCAAAAATCTTTCATTATCGGGAATATAAAGTTCTTGCAATGCCATCAGGTAATCAGGGTCATTCCATCGGATCCGTTCCCTCCATGAAATCCGGGGTGGGTCGATGGGGTTCCCGTCACGGTCTTCCATTATCAGGAATTCGGGGTATTGCTGTCCGAGTAATTGGCGGGCAATTGAATCGCGTACCCAATGAACGAATTGCCGGTATTCGGAATTGGTAATTTCAGTGTCGTCCATCCAGAAAGCGTCAATTGAAACAGTTCTCGATGGAATTGCCGCGGCGGTCGGATCCTGGTCGCTCGGACCGATAGTTAATGTACCCCTTCGTACGAATACCATTCCATAGGGAGCAACCTCCCTCCATTTTCCCTGACGCTTAACGCCGACTAGCTCTCCATTGCCATATCCGCTTCCACTTCCTGGACCTAAACATCCGGAGAAACTAAAAGCGGTAAGCATTACCAGTGAAACAAGAAAAAATCTTTTCATAGTTCAGTAAATATCGTTTTTCTTACAAAAACCTCACACTTTTATATTTTCGGTTCCGGTTTCGTTCAATATCAACCGAATAGCCGACAAAAACCTCATGCGACCCATAGCCCCATCTCATAATGGCTGATGTGGTCAAGTCGAACGAATATCCTATTCTTAGCCCGTTGAATAACTCGAGCCCCATGAGCAGGGATACGGCATCCTGTAATCGGTAGCTTACCCCACCCCAGAGCCTGTCGTTATAAACCAGGTTTGTATTCAAATCAATCTGCCAACCGGCCAGGTCGCTTTTTAACAGAAACGAAGGCCGTAACTCAAATAACGGATCTGTTAACTTAATATTGTATCCGCCTGACAGATAATAATGCCGAACAAGGTATGTACTGGCCAGATCGGCATATTTGATGGGTGCTTCGTTTACATGGGTAACCGATGCTCCCAGATAATAATTGATCCCCTTCAGAAAAACACCGATTCCGGCATCGAATGCAACCTGGCTTGATTCCCCTTGAGGAATGGCCGGGTCGGAGCCGGGTTCTACGTATATTCCAAATGGATCATTGGGAACTTCCCAGTCGCCGCTGATACTTTTGCTGAAAAATCCTGCCGATAAGCCAACGCCCAGTACCCCAATTGATAACCTGGCTTTGTAGGCATAGTTTACATTTACAAGAACGTTGTTTTCGAACCCCAGTTCATCACTCATGATGTTAAGGCCAATCCCACCTGGTGCACCAAATAACTCTACAGAAGCGTCGACGCTGAATGCCAGCGTTTTAGGCGCGCCCTTAAAGCCTGACCATTGGTAGCGGTTTAAAATAATACCACTAATGGCGTCGTTGCTGCCCGCGTAACCCGGGTTCACCCCCATCATATAAAACATGTTATTTGTGAACTGCGGATCTTGCTGCCCAAGTGCCGCTAAATTAGCTATAAATATGAATAATAAAAAAGAAAATATTTTTCTCATAAAATATTCTTCACGGCTGCATTATTCCATGTAAACAGAGCATATGCAAATATCCTTATTTTGGTAATAAACTCATTAATTGGTTTAGCAAAGAACGCACTAAATTTTTTATTATTTTGATAAACGTGTTGTTTTTCTGACATATTTCCAGCAAATTTCCGGAATCTCTCCCTTAATGGCTTGCTTGTAGCTACTTTCATTACAAGCGAGAATCCAGTTCACGCCCTCTTCGGGGAAAAATTCAATCCACCAACGATTGGTTGCCGTGTGATGGTAAAATATCAAAGGCTCGCCATGATCTTCAACTTCTACATAGAACCGGGTAAATGATTCCTTATTGGTCAGTGGATCCTCTTTGCGGCGATGGATAGCACCTTCAAGAAAGTACCAGATTATCTGAGCTGCAAGTTGAACAGCATACCCGTTTGGGTCTGATTTCGGGTTTACCTCAAACAGGCCAAACGAAACAAGCCTGTTACTTAATCCGGCATACCTTGAGATCAGGCATGCTTCTTCCGAAAAAAAACCGTTGGGCGACGATTGTGAATTTCCCCCTGAATCGGAACTGCGGATCGAACAAAAATCAAAACTCAGAAAATGGGTATTGCGTATCAAAGGTTCGGCATAGGTTGCATCGTCCCTGAATGCACCGAGCTGCAAATAATCGAAGGTATTCCGTCTTAAAAATTCGAGCTGCGATGGAGTTGAAAAGTGTTGTTGTATTCCAAGTAATTGCAGATGAAAAAGTTTTGGGTTCTCCCTCAGAATTCGTGAAATAAAATTTGTCGAATCGGATACTTCACGCTCTTTCTTCATATTTATCTTCGAATCGACTATTGTTAGTGTAAAATCAGGCATGTTTTGAAAAGCCCTGCAAATACCGATTGATAGATCTTGGCCTCCACCAATGAAAACCGATATTATCCCTGATTCGTTCAGGTAATCGGTAATATCGCGCAATGCGTAGTAAATATCCTGGTCGGTTTTGCCTTTTTTCAGGTTTCCCAGATCAATAAACTGGTGCTCTGTATCATGATGGCACAGCCGGTAAATATGTTTTCTGATTTCATCGGGTGCCAATGCAGTTCCTTTGTTCGGGGTTGAACTTTCGATTGGGATACCAATCAACGCAGCCAGAGGTTTGATAGGTTTCTGGCTGTAAAAAGTATGTGTCGCTTTTTCGATCCGGTAGCCAAACGAATGTCTGCTGAATTTCCCGTTATCATGAAATTTCTCAAATTCAACCGGATCGAAATAGAATTGAAGGTTCATAGCCCTGTGTTTATTTCTTTTTTCGTTTAGGAGCCTTTTCCTGATCCTCAGTAATTTTCAAACACTCATCAAAGGTTAGTTCTTCTGGCTTTTTCCCTTTTGGGATTTTAAAATTGCTTTTGTTATAAGATATATATGGCCCCCATCTACCTATCAGGATTTTCATATCGGGATTTTCCTCAAAAATCCGGATGATGGAATTCTTTTCTTTTTCCCTTTTTGCCTTTATCAGCTCAATTGCCCTATCGAGGCAAAGGTCATATGGATCATCGGTTTTGGCAAGGGACACAAACTGGTTGTTGTGCCTCACGTATGGACCAAACCGTCCGATGCCGACGGTTACTTTTTTGTTTTCGAATTCACCTAGTTCACGGGGCATTTTAAACAAATCGAGGGCCTCGTAGAGTGTAATGGTTTCAAGGTGCTGGCCAGGCCTTAAGCTGGCAAACTGTGGCTTTTCATCATCGTTTCCCGGAATGGTTTCGCCCAGTTGGGCAATTGGGCCGAACCGTCCTATTTTTACTGAAACCTGCTTACCGGTAACGGGGTCTGTTCCTAATATCCTTTCGCCCTTGGTTTTCTCCGATTTTTGAAGGGCATTATCAATTTTACTATGAAACGGATGATAAAATTCATCGATCATTTCGTTCCAAACACGCTTGCCTTCAGCTATTTCATCGAACTCCATCTCGACTTTTGCGGTAAAGTTGTAATCCATAATTTCATTGAAGTACTCTAATAGAAAATCGGTCACAACCATGCCTATATCGGTGGGGAAGAGTTTGGCCTTTTCGGTTCCGGTTATCTCTTTTTTCACAGCTTCATGAATTTGCCCTTTGACCAGTTCGAGCTGAATAAATTGTCTTTCGGTTCCGGGCCGGTCTTCCTTTACCACATAATTTCTGTTCTGTATGGTCGAAATGGTTGGAGCGTAGGTTGATGGTCTTCCAATTCCCAATTCTTCGAGTTTTTTAACCAGAGAGGCTTCGGTGTAACGGGGTGGCCGTTGCGTAAATTTTTCGGTTGCCTGAATAATTTTGTTTGTAAGCTCAGTATTAACCTTCAAAGGAGGGATAATTTCCTGGTTGCTTTGGTTACCGTTTTCTTCGTCGGTCGATTCCATATAAACCTTAAGGAATCCGTCAAAGATAATTACCTCACCCGTAGCAATGAATTTATCCGGAACAGTTGAAACATCAATGGTCACCGTTGTCTTTTCGAGTTCGGCATCGGCCATCTGCGAAGCTATGGTGCGTTTCCATATCAGTTCGTATAGCTTTTTTTCCTGCGCAGTACCACCAATTGTTTCATGGTCGATATAGGTTGGCCTTATGGCTTCATGAGCCTCCTGCGCACCTTTGGTTTTGGTTTTATAATGCCTTATTTTTAAATATTTTTCGCCGTGAAGTTCGGTTATTTTTTTAGCTGCTGTGTTAATGGCAAGCGACGACAGGTTGACCGAGTCGGTACGCATGTAAGTTATTTTACCTCCCTCATAAAGCCTTTGAGCTATACTCATGGTTTGCGATACCGAAAAACCAAGTTTACGGCTTGCTTCCTGTTGGAGTGTCGAGGTAGTGAAAGGCATTGCCGGTGATCGTTTGGTAGGCTTTTGGGTTACGTTACCTACCTTAAAACTGGCACCTTTGCATTTTTCGAGAAAAGCGTAAGCCTCTTCGCGTGTGTCGAACCTTCGCGAAAGTTCGGCCTTAATTTCAGTTTTTTTCCCGTCGGGCAATTCTACCAGAAAATTTCCGGTTACACGGAACGAAGATGTGGTATTGAAATTAATAATTTCGCGTTCGCGCTCCACAATCAACCTCACTGCAACCGATTGTACCCTTCCGGCCGAAAGCGAAGGCTTTACTTTTTTCCAAAGTACCGGCGATATTTCAA
>CAZMDP010000054.1:0-8449 GCA_964565015.1 uncultured Prolixibacteraceae bacterium
ATTGTGCCGCAAAGGTAGTTACCTGTTCGACCCGTTCGATGGCCGATTACCGTTGCAAGGTTGTCGAATCCCATTTCGACGGGATGTTGCTAAACCTCGACGGGCAGGAGATTTGGACCCATTTCGTCGGCAAGTTCAATGCATCAAACCTGCTTCAGGTATATGCTGCCGCCCTTCAACTGGGCCAGAAAAAGGAAGAAGTGCTCCCTGCCATAAGCGAGTTGACTCCAGTAACCGGAAGGTTTGATGCCATCAGAAGTTTTGATGGTAAAATGGCTATCGTTGACTATGCGCATACACCCGATGCTCTTAAAAACGTTTTATCGGCCATTGCCGAAATCCGATCGGGAAATGAAAAAGTAATAACGGTAGTGGGTGCCGGTGGCGACCGCGACCGCACAAAACGCCCCGAAATGGCCAAAGAAGCGCTTTTAGGCAGCGACCTGGTTATACTTACATCGGACAATCCGCGCACCGAAGACCCCGAAGCCATTATACGCGACATGGAAGCAGGAGTACCCAACGCAGGGAAAAAAGTGCTTTCGATAACCAATCGCCGCGAAGCCATCAAAACTGCCATAAATATTGCCGCTACGGGCGATATAATCCTTATTGCAGGCAAAGGCCACGAAAACTATCAGGAAATAAACGGAGTAAAACACCATTTCGACGACAAAGAAGTTGTCAGGGAATTTTTTGGGATGGAATAAAATATTGAAACGATGATATACTATCTCTATGAATGGATGAAAGACTGGAATATTCCCGGTATCGGGATGGTCCAGTATATCTCATTCCGGTCGGGGGCGGCCATTATTCTGTCGCTTTTTATTACCACTGCATTTGGAAAGAAACTGATAAGGTTCCTTCAACGGAAACAAATAGGTGAAGAGGTGCGCGATTTAGGCCTCGAAGGGCAGATGCAAAAAAAAGGTACCCCTACCATGGGCGGGCTGATTATCCTGGCTGCCATTCTTATTCCTGTAATTTTGTTTGCCAACCTTTCCAATATTTACATCAGGCTGATGCTGCTGACAACCGTATGGCTCGGATTTATCGGTTTCCTCGACGACTACATCAAAGTTTTTAAAAAGAATAAAAAAGGTCTTGCCGGCAGATTTAAAATCCTTGGACAGGTTAGCCTTGGCATCATGGTGGTTGCCTCGCTGATGATAAGCGATGATGTCCTGGTGCGCGAAACGCTGAAATCGAGATCGGGCGAAGATCTTCGCGAGTTGTACATCAATCCTGAATCGGGGCAGCAGGAAGTACGTGTGGTAACCCATGAAATAAAATCGACCAAAACCACCATACCATTTATCAAGAAAAATGAATTTGATTACGCCTGGCTGGTCGGTTTTACCGGAAAACATGCTTCGTGGCTCCGATGGATTGTATATGCCATAGCAGTTATATTAATTATAACTGCAGTATCGAATGCAGCCAACCTGACCGATGGGCTCGACGGTCTGGCTACCGGAACATCGGCCATTAGCGGCGCAACCTTAGGAATACTCGCCTATGTGAGTGGTAACGTAATTTATGCCAACTACCTCAATATAATGTATATACCCTATACCGGCGAACTTGCGGTTTTTATGGCAGCTTTTATCGGGGCAACAGTCGGATTCCTATGGTACAACTCCTATCCAGCCCAGGTTTTCATGGGCGATACCGGTAGTCTGGCACTGGGCGGAATATTGGCTGTATTTGCAGTGATTATCCGGAAAGAGATTATGATCCCCCTGTTTTGTGGCATTTTCCTGATCGAAAATCTGAGTGTGGTTTTGCAGGTATCCTATTTTAAGTACACCAAACGGAAATATGGCGAAGGGCGGCGCATTTTTCTGATGAGCCCCATTCATCATCATTTTCAGATGAAAGGTATCCCCGAAGCAAAAATTGTTACCCGTTTCTGGATAGTAGGTATACTCCTTGCCGTTTTTTCAATTGTAACCCTTAAAATCAGATAAGCATGAAAAAATTGGCGGTCATTCTTGGAGCAGGCGAAAGTGGTGTTGGAACAGCAATACTGGCCCAAAAGCAAGGGTATGCCGTATTTGTTTCCGATTCGGGAAAAATAAAGGAAAAATATAGAAAAGAGCTGGATGAGCACAAGATCGAGTGGGAAGAAATGCAGCACACCATGGAAAAAATCCTGAATGCCGATCTGATTATGAAAAGTCCCGGAATTCCGGAAAAGGCACCGGTGATGATAGAGATCAGAAGCAAAAATATTCCGGTTGTTTCAGAGATTGAATTTGCAGGAAAATATTGTTCAGCCAAAAAAATCTGTATAACCGGGAGTAACGGAAAAACAACCACCACACTGCTCACCTATGAAATTCTGAAACGTGCTGGTCTCCATGTAGGGCTGGCAGGCAATGTGGGAAAAAGTTTTGCCCGTCAGGTGGCCGAATCGGATTTCGATTATTATGTAATCGAACTGAGCAGCTTTCAGCTCGACGATATGTACGAATTCAAAGCCGACATTGCCGTACTGCTGAACATTACCCCCGACCATCTCGACCGCTATAATTACCGT
Source organism: uncultured Prolixibacteraceae bacterium (assembly GCA_964565015.1). Taxonomy (GTDB): domain Bacteria; phylum Bacteroidota; class Bacteroidia; order Bacteroidales; family Prolixibacteraceae; genus UBA1413. The sequence goes on from CAZMDP010000054.1 coordinate 2,546, forward strand.
ATGCAGGACTATGTGGATTCAAAGTTCAGAATCATCAGAAACCAGACAGAGAGAGATTATTTCATCTATTGTGCCGACGATGAGGTTATAACAAACGAACTCAAAAAAAGAGAGATAAGGCCGGCCATGCTGCCGTTTACGCTTCATCCTTCAAGCGGAAACGGAGCATGGGTAAGCAACAATAATATATATGTACAAATCAACCAAAAACAATTCAGCATGTCAATTCTGGATTTAACATTACAGGGTAAACACAACACTTACAATTCGATGGCTGCGGCCATTTCGGGTATGGTCCTCGAAATCCGCAACGACCGTATCCGCGAAGTATTGAGCGATTTTCAGGGCGTTGAGCACCGGCTCGAACGTTTTCTGAAAGTACACGGCATCGAGTTCATCAACGATTCGAAAGCTACCAACGTCAATTCGACCTGGTATGCACTGGAGTGTATGAACAAACCGGTGGTTTGGATTGCAGGGGGCGTTGACAAAGGTAACGACTACAGTATGCTGTACGACCTGGTAAAGCACAAGGTCAAAGCAATTGTGTGCCTTGGCACCGACAATTCGAAACTGCACGAAGCTTTCGGCGGGATGGTCACAAACATAATCGACACGCAGAGCATGGCCGAAGCGGTCAAATCGGCCTACTACCTTGCCCGCAACGGTGACGTGGTTTTACTGTCGCCGGCATGTGCCAGCTTCGATTTGTTTGAAAATTATGAAGACCGTGGGAACCAGTTTAAACAGGAAGTCAGGAATCTCTAATAAAATGGTATGGAAACCAGTCTGAAGAACATGATCAAGGGCGACCGGGTCATCTGGACAGTCCTTCTTTTGTTGTCGCTGCTTTCGATGCTGATTGTTTACAGCGCTACAGGTGCTCTGGCTTTCCGCCAGGCAGGGGGAAACACCCTCTATTTCCTGGTAAGGCAAATGGTGTTTTTAGCCCTTGGATTTGGACTGATCCTGATAATGGTGAATGTAATCGAAGTAAAATTCTACTCTATTATTTCGCGCATCGTAGTAATCGGCAGTATTCTTTTGCTTGGGCTGGCTATCGGGATGAAAATCACCGGTTTGGCTGGAGATTCAACCGGAAGAACCCTGAACCTGGGTTTTCTGTCGTTTCAACCTGCCGAAGTTGCCAAATTAGGCCTTATCATGTTTACGGCAAAAATGCTGGGCATTGAGCAAAAATCGAAGGACGGGTTGAAGAAAGCTTTTTGGCGTATTATGATATTTACGGGAATAATATGTGCCATGATTGCCTTCTCCAACGTTTCAACGGCAATGTTGTTGTTTGCCACCATAATGACCATGATGTTTGTGGGCAGGGTGCCGGTCAGGTATCTGCTCCTCGTTGTTGCCGCCGGTATTGGATTTATCGTTGCGATTTACTTCTATGGTGATAAAATGGGCCGGATTTCACAAAGGTTCCCAACTGCCCAATCGCGTCTCGAAAAATTTATTAAAGGTGACCCGGAAGCAGATAAAGGCATAACCCAGGCCGATTATGCCAAACTGGCCATTTACGAAGGGGGAATATTTGGGAAAGGCCCTGGTAATTCGGATGTTGCAAATTATATGGCAGCTGCCTACAACGATTTTATATATGCCATAATTATTGAAGAATATGGCCTGATAATAGGGGGGGCAGGTGTTTTATTGCTTTACCTGATCTTTTTCTTCAGGGGGGTGATCATTGTCAGGAGGGCTAACCGTACTTTTCCGGCATTTCTGGTTACTGGCCTCACCCTGCTGCTAACCTTTCAGGCCATGATCAACATGGGCGTTTCGGCAGGGGTAATTCCGGTTACCGGCCAACCATTACCCTGGGTAAGTATGGGCGGAACTTCTCTGTTGTTCACCTCAATAGCCTTTGGGTGTATTTTAAGTGTCAGTTATCAGAACCAAAAAGATAAAAAAGTTGAAGCACCTGCGGTTCAGGTGGTAATTCCCGACGATGACCAGGAAATGAAATGAAAAACCTAAAAGTAATCATCAGCGGCGGAGGTACCGGCGGACATATTTTCCCGGCACTTTCAATTGCAGGCGAAATCAAAAAACGGTTTCCCGAATGCGAAATTTTGTTTGTAGGCGCTTCGGGCCGCATGGAAATGGAAAAAGTTCCTGCAGCAGGATTTCGTATCATTGGGCTTCCGGTTATTGGATTTCCGCGTAAACCTGGTGTTCAGACATTCAGATTTTTTGTCCGTTTGTTTCAGAGCATGATTCAGGCTCGTCGCATTGTCCGCGAGTTTAACCCCGATATTGCCATAGGTGTAGGTGGTTATGCAAGTGGCCCATTGCTCAGGGCTGCCGTTGCCCGAAAAATTCCGGCCCTGATACAGGAACAAAACTCCTATGCCGGCATTACCAACAAACTACTTGGAAAAAAAGTGCAATCGGTTTGTGTTGCCTACGAAGGCATGGAAAGGTTTTTCCCAAAGGAAAAGATAGTTCTGACCGGAAATCCGGTCCGGCCAAACCTTCTGAATATGACCGCAAGCAAAGAGCAAGCCCTGAAATATTTCGAAATACCTGAGGAAAGTAAAGTTGTCCTGATTGTTGGGGGTAGTTTAGGCGCCCGTTCGATTAACAATGCCGTACTGAAAAATATCGACACCATTGCTGCATCGGGAATCCATGTTATCTGGCAAACCGGTTCGTATTATTACGGGGAGATGGTTGAAAAAACAAAACATAAGCTTCCGGAAAATATACAGATACACCGCTTTCTGAACGACATGGAGATGGCATATACCGCTGCCGATGTTATTGTTTCGCGGGCTGGAGCCGGAACCATCAGCGAACTCTGCCTGGTGGGGAAACCGGTAATACTGGTGCCTTCGCCAAATGTAGCCGAAGACCACCAGACCCGAAACGCACTTGCCCTGGTTAAAAAGGAGGCAGCAATTCTGATCAAAGACGACACTATTGGATCAAAGCTTTTCGAAGAAGCTTTCGGATTGCTCAATAATCCTGCCCGAATGGAAAGTCTTGGAAAAAACATTAAAAAACTTGCCTTGCCCAACGCTACGAGCCAGATAGTGGACGAGGCATTACGAATAATGGCCAAATGAAAGGATTTGAAAACATATCATCGGTGTATTTTATCGGCATTGGCGGAATAGGGATGAGTGCCCTGGCCCGCTTATTTAACTATCATAAATTTCAGGTATCGGGCTACGACCGGACTGCAACCGCCCTTACTGCTCAATTACAGGCCGAAGGGATCAATGTTCATTTCGAAGATTATGGCGACGGCATAGCAAATATAGCGGGTATGCCCGACAAAACCCTGGTGATTGTTACCCCTGCCGTACCTGAACAGCATGGCGAACTTCAATGGTTCAGAAGAAACAATTATCCGATCTGGAAAAGATCGCAGGTTCTTGGTCATATCTGCCGCCAATACAGCTGTCTGGCGGTGGCCGGCACGCATGGGAAGACTACCGTATCGACCATGGCTACCATTATTCTTAACCAGACGGCTTCGGGATGCGGCGCAATATTGGGAGGAATATCCAAAAACTTTGAAACCAACCTGCTGATTCCCACCGATGACAACCAGTGGATGGTAACCGAAGCCGACGAATTCGACCGATCTTTCCTTCAACTCAACCCCGATGTAGCGGTCATAACTTCGATGGATGCCGACCACCTCGACATTTATGGCCAGCATGAAGAGGTCATCGCTTCATTCAAACAATTTGCCGGAAACATCAGGGCTGGTGGTAAACTTCTTGTAAAAAAACCGCTTGAAGGGTATTTCAACCGGAATGGCCACAATGGCATATACACCTATGCACTCTCGGGGAAAGCAAATTTTACAGCCGATGAACTGCGGCTCGACGAGGAAAGCCGTTGCTACTTTTTCAGGCTTTCGACACCCGAAGGGCTTTCGCCCGAAATCAAAATGAATTATCCGGGACTTCTTAATGTCGAAAATGCCGTAGCAGCAGGTGCGGCGGCCTTCCTGGCCGGAGCTCCCCTGGCAGACATCAGCAATGGGCTCCAATCCTATCTTGGTGTAAAACGCCGTTTCGATATCCTTTATCAGAAAGGAAATGTTGTGTATATCGATGATTATGCCCATCATCCCGAAGAGTTAAGGGCATTTATTACTTCAGTACGAACTTTATATCCGGGAAGAAAAATTACCGGTATATTCCAGCCACATCTCTATTCGCGTACCCGCGATTTTGCCGACAAATTTGCCGAAAGCCTCGATTTGCTCGACAGGGCTTTATTGCTTCCGGTATATCCGGCCAGAGAATTACCCATCGAAGGGGTAACATCCGAAATGCTGCTCAGTAAAATGAAAATTACCGAAAAACAAATGATCAGTAAAGATGACATTTCAGAATATATCAGGAACAACAAGATGGAGGTTGTACTGACTATGGGGGCAGGCGATATAGAATTGCTCGCCGGCCAGATAATTGAGTCGCTTAAATATGAAGAAAAAGCTTAAAATATTTGCACATATAGTTGTTTGGTCAACATTAATTGTTGCACTTGTGGTAACGCTTGCCTTTTCCTCTGCCGAAACCTCATCGGTAGTTTGCCGCGAAATTGCGGTTCAATACGCCGGCGATTTAACGGTCCAACTCAGTAAAAATGAAATTGTGCGTTTGGTAAACGCAGCCGACAACAAGGTTATAGGCAAAAAATTAAACGAAATAAACGCCGAAGAAATTGAGCAGGAAGTAAATACGCATAATGCCATTCTGAAAGCCGATGCTTACAAATTGGTTGTGAGGGATACCGTTGGCTACAAAGGAATACTTACCGTAAAAGTGCGTCATCGCACACCTGTTTTAAGGGTTTCATCGCACGATGCCAGTTTTTATATGGATAAAGAAGGGGTCCGCTTTCCAACATCAACCAGGTATTCGGCCAATGTGGTTTTGGTTACCGGAAATGTGAACGAGAAACTTGCCCGCGAAAGTTTGTTGCCATTTGTTCTTTACATCTCAGACAACGATTTCTGGCGGGCACAAATCAAACAAATTCATGTTGACCGTAACGAAGAAATACTTCTAACCCCATTGGTTGGCAACCAATTGATCGAATTCGGCACAGCCGATGGTTACCGCGAAAAACTCAGGAACCTGATGGCATTTTATGAACAGGTTCTTTCACAGAACAACTGGAACAAATATGAACGGATCAGCTTAAAATACAGGAATCAGATAATTGCTAAAAAACGAGATTAATATGGCTTCAAAACAAGAAATCGCAGTGGTGGTCGATATCGGCACCTCAAAAATAAGGGGGCTTGCCGGACTGAAGAACGAAAGCGGACGAATGGAAATAATAGGTCATGCAACTGTTCCTTCAAGAGGAATAAAACGGGGAGTGGTGCTGAACATTGAAGAATTTTCATCGGCACTGAAACAGTTGGTTCAACAAATTGAAAGTCAAGCCGATATAACAATAAAGGTAGCCGATGTGGCTATGGCTGGCCAGGCTTTACAAACAATTACCTTCGATGGCATACGCTATACGGGTGGCAACGGTATAGTATCAAAAAGCGATATAGATTACCTTTTCAACGAAGCGAAGAATATGCCCCTTGATCCGGGGTATAAGATATACCATATTGTACCACAGAGTTATACCATCGACGATGAACCAAATATAAGTGTTCCGGTTGGCCATGCCGGACGTAAAGTGCATGCAAGATTTAAACTTATAACCGGCCCAAAATCATACCACGACAACGTCCAGATGGCACTCTCCAAAATTGGTATTATTACCGGCAATTTTGTGGCTGCACCCCTGGCTACAGCCGAAGCCATAATGACCGATGACGAAAAGGATGCCGGTGTGGTGGTAGTCGATATCGGCGCCGGAAACACCAAAATGTCGGTATTCTCCGACGGGCACCTTACC
>CAZMDP010000055.1:0-8203 GCA_964565015.1 uncultured Prolixibacteraceae bacterium
CCAGCCCCATCGGGGCGGCATGTTTATAGCACACGACCAACCCCTCTCCCACCTGAACGCTGAAAAATGCGCAAACGCCCACTGCCAGACATCAGACATCAGGTTGTTAAATCGTGTATAGAATAAAATACTTACCACTCATGCTTAACGTCGGGACACAGCAACCACAACAACATTGACAACCACGGCAACCACGATAACCAACACCCCCCACAACCACGACCCATGCTTATCGACGAGGTACGGCAACGGCATTTTTTCCCTTCAGCACCTTCATTTAGTCTGTTTCCCCTGAGACAAATCCCGATCAACCAATATTTGCCTTATTCATAAAAAAAACTGCTTAACATTTTTATAATTAAGCAGTTGATCGTACCCTGAACGGGACTCGAACCCATAACCTACGGCTTAGAAGGCCGTTGCTCTATCCAATTGAGCTATCAGGGCATCCTTATTGTAAAAGCGGTGCAAATATAGAAATTATCTACAAAAGATGGATGCCATTTTCATGGCATTTCGCCACCATGTCATCGGGCCAGATACTCGACTGAATTTCGCCGATATGGGCTTTGCGGAGAAAATACATACAAAGGCGTGACTGACCGATCCCCCCGCCTATGGTTTGCGGCAGTTTATCGTTGAGCAGCATCTGGTGCCACAACAATTGGCTGCGCTCTTCGAGTTTCCGGAGTTTCAACTGTTCCATCAGCGAATGTTTATTCACCCTGATCCCCATCGACGATATTTCGAACGACCTTTCGAGAACGGGGTTCCAGATTACAATATCGCCGTTTAATCCTTTATACCCTGGACGCGATGGGGTAATCCAGTCGTCATAGTCGGGGGCGCGGCCGTCGTGTATTTCGCCATTGGGCATTACTGCACCAATACCTATAATAAATACGGCCCCATATTCTTTGGCCACTTTGTTTTCGCGTTCGCGCGGGGTTAGCTTCGGGTACTGGGCTGCCAGGTCTTCCGAATGGACAAACGTAATATCATCGGGCAGTTGCGGAGGAATTTCCGGATAATAGTCGTGAACCAGGTTTTCGGTGCGCACAACAGCCGAATAGATTTGCCGTACAATTTTTTTCAGAAAATCCACATTCCGGTCTTCGGGCCTGATTACCCTTTCCCAGTCCCACTGGTCAACATACAGCGAATGGATGTTGGTCAGTTCTTCATCAGGTCTGATGGCGTTCATGTCGGTATAAATACCATAACCAACCGGCATATTAAGTTCGGCCAGGGCCATTCTTTTCCATTTGGCCAGCGACTGCACAATTTCGGCCTGCTGGTCGTTCATCTCTTTCATGGGAAACGTTACCGGTCGTTCCACACCGTTCAGGTCGTCGTTGATACCTGTACCCTTTTTTACAAAAAGAGGGGCGGTTACACGCCGCAACCTCAGCTCCGATGCCAGGTTGATCTGAAAAAAATCCTTTACCAGCTTAATGGCCTGTTCGGTCTGGTTTACATCGAGGATTGAACGGTATCCTTTCGGAAAATATAGCTGCATATCAAAAATTTTATCAATTGTCGGCAAAAATATACTTTTATTATCAAAATGGCTGTTTTTCGCCTTAATTTCGTGACAGAAACCATACTTTTGGCAAAATTTTATACAAAAAAAGCTAAATGATCAATATTCCGTTGCTGTATATCATCAGGGTATCGAAATGGTTCAATCTGGTTATGCCCATTGTAGTGATTTTTTACACCGAAAACGGAATGGGCATGCAGGAAATATTTATTCTTAAAGCGATTTACTCGATAGGTATTGTAGCTATGGAAATCCCTTCGGGCTGGATGGCCGATGTTTGGGGACGAAAAAAAACACTGGTACTTGGAAGTTTTTTAGGCGCAACCGGTTTTGCGGTTTATTCCCTTTCACACTCCTTTTTTTGGTTCGTGATTGCCGAAATAATTCTTGGTGTTGGCTATAGCTTTGTGTCGGGGGCCGACTCTGCCATGCTGTATGATACACTGCTCGAAAAAGGAAAGGAAAAAGAGTACGTAAAGCAGGAAGGACGGATTACTTCGGCCGGAAATTTTGCCGAAGCCATTGCAGGTGCAATAGGGGGGTTATTGGCTGCCATCACCATTCGGACACCGTTCTATTTTCAGTTTGTGGTTGCAGTCATGGCAATCCCGGCCTCGTTGAAACTGGTTGAACCGTCGCTGCATAAAAAACAGATCTTTCAAAAACCGCTGGAATTTGTTAAGACTGCTTATTGGAGTCTGACAAAAAACCGGAAACTGCTGGCTGCCTTGTTGTTTTCATCGGTTACAGGAACTGCCACACTTACATTTGCCTGGTTTGTACAACCCTGGTTCCAGGCTATAAATATGCCCATCGAATGGTTCGGCATTATGTGGGCATTGCTCAATTTATCAGTGGCCGTTTCATCGGTATTTGCCTACAAAATTGAAAACATGTTGTCGCAACGCGTTGGGGTTATTCTGATATTGATCTGCCTCACAGCCGGTTTTTGGCTTTCAGGATTGGTTATTGCCTGGTGGGGCCTTTCATTTTTGTTCTTCTTCTACCTGGTAAGGGGGATAGCCACCGTTATTCTGAAAAACTATGTGAATGAATATACAGGATCGGAGGTGCGTGCCACTCTGCTTTCGGTACGCAATTTTCTGATCAGGATAAATTTTGCAGTAACAGGCCCCTTCTTAGGGTGGATTACCGACAAAACCGGATTGGCATGGGCATTATTTACGGCCGGTTGCCTTTATCTGATAATGGGGTTTGCGACAGTGTTTGGCTGGATTATTAATAAAACTGAAAATCGAAAATAAGCCAATAGGCATGAGGTTATATTTCCACCTCAAACGAAAGCCCGTCGTACGCCAAACCCACTCCCTCAGGCAGAAACCGAAGAACTTCACCATATAGCCCCATAGCATGACTGATGTGCGTTAGCCAGGTTTGCCGGGCACCAACGGTCGCTGATAATTCAAGTGCCTCATCGAGGTTAAAGTGCGAAAGGTGCCGTTCTTTGCGAAGTGCATTGATTACCAGGACCTCTGAACCCTTCATTTTTTCGATTTCCTTGACGGGAACCGAATTTACATCGGTTATATATGAAAAACCTCCTGTCCTGAAACCCAGTACCGGAAGTTTGTGATGATAACCCCTGATGGGTATAAATTCAATTTCGTCGATAAAAAATGGGTTTTCATCAATCTGATGAAGTTCCATCTGGGGTATTCCCGGATATTTATCTTTTGCAAAAACATAATGGAAGATGTGCCGAATGGCACGGAGAACGCGGTTTTCGGCATAAATATCGGTGGGCCGTTTTTGCAGCCAGTTATAAGAACGGATATCGTCGAGCCCGAAAATATGGTCAACATGCTCGTGTGTCAGCAAAATGGCTCGCAGCGTTTCAACCTTATAGGTTAGCATCTGTTGCCTGAAATCGGGTCCGGCATCGATTACAATATTTTTGTCGTTGATCGACAGAAGTGCCGACGAACGTAATCTCTTATCCCGTATATCAGGTGAAGTGCATACTTCGCATTGGCAGCCGATAAGCGGTACCCCCTGCGAAGTGCCGGTCCCTGTTAAGGTTACCTTTATTTTTGGTTGGTTGTTCATTGCCTGTTATAAGAGGGGTAAAATTACAAATTCAATCTAATTATTTAGTTTTACACAAAAATTGAACGATGGCTAAACTTTATCTTATCCCGAGCCTTTTAAGCGACTCACCATGGGACCAGGTTTTACCTTTATTTAATTCCACCATAATCGGACGGATAAATCATTTTTTTGTGGAGGATATCCGCTCTGCCCGACGTTTTCTGAAAAAAGTAAAGCCCGATATACAGATAGACAATCTTTCTTTCATGGAATTAAACAAACAAACCCCGGCTTATCAACTGGCCTCTTACCTTAAAGTTCTGGAAGAAGGAAACGACGCCGGGATAATATCCGAAGCCGGATGCCCGGGTGTGGCCGATCCGGGGGCTGACCTGGTAAAACTTGCCCATTGGAAAAACATCGAAGTTGTACCTTTGGTAGGGCCTTCTTCAATCCTTCTTGCGCTGATGGCTTCGGGCATGAACGGCCAAAGCTTTGCATTCAGCGGTTACCTGCCGGTAAAAAAGCCCGAACGGATTAAACGTATTCAGCAACTCGAAAGGATGGCCATCCAAAATCAGCAATCGCAGATTTTTATGGAAACGCCCTACCGCAACAACCACCTGCTCGACGACCTTTTGGCAACCTGTCAACCCGGCACTTTGCTTTGTATTGCCGCCGACATTACTGCTGAGGGCCAGTTAATAAAAACATTAACCATCGCTGAATGGAAAAAGCGAAAGCCCGACCTGAATAGAAAACCTGTAATTTTTATTCTCGGAAATTAGTTTTCGCCGGATTACGCATTTCAGAGTAAAATCAATAATTGAAAACCTTCACCATTTATTGCGAAACAGCAAACCCTCTTCGTTTTAAAGGATCAGAATTTATTCTTTGTGCACTATTGCAGATGTGCTTTCAATATTCTTCCCAGGGTGGCTTTATCCGTAACACCCGATTGTCGCCAAAGGGTTTGTCCTCCTTTGAATAAAACCAGCGTAGGTACTCCCCTTATCTGAAACCGGCCGGCAATTTCGGGGTTTTTGTCAACATCAATTTTAATTATTTTGATTTTATCCCCTAATTCGCGGGCAATATCGATAAGTATGGGCGACTGCACTTTACAGGGACCGCACCATTCAGCAAAAAAATCGACCAATACAGGTGTCGCCGAATTTATGATGGCATTAAAATTTCCTTTCATATCGCATCTTTTGTGGTAATCAAAAAAATAAGAAAGGCTGTATCAAAACAGCTTTTCAGTTGATTGACTCATAAATAACCTACATACTTTACTTTCATTTTATCTCTAAAACCAATTTTGATACAGCCTTTGACCGCCTATGGACGGTTATATGTTGTATAACGTTATTTAATGAAGGAAACACCTGGGTTTCCTGCCTCATGGTTATGAGGTATATCTTATTTAATCATGCAGCGGAACGAAATACCGACCGTATTTTTTCAAACACATTCTCAAATGCCGATCGATTATTGCCGCGATCAGCTTCTTCGCCATTCATATCCGAATGTCCAATTACCGGAATCTCACGGTAATTGATGAATTCTTTCTTTTTTGGAATTTCAATTTTCAGGACACCTCTTTTTAACCGTGCTTTGATATTATCAGCATCCATATCATCAGTCAATGGAACAGTTTTGTAAAACGAAAATTCTTCAAACCTGTTCTTTCTTTTTGAAAAGAGATTAAAACCCGATTTTTTACGGTGTCCTTCAATAACAAGTTGCCCATTATCAACCTTTATTTTAAGGTTTCGCCTTTTCAAGTCGGGCAATTTCAATTCAATATTATACCCCCCGGGCAACCTGCTGAACGATTCCTTTACAGGATGATAGCAATAAAACGGTTCATAAAGGCTAAATTCGGGATATATTCCAAACCCATAAAACGGATTATCAAACATCATTATAGTCCTCATATCTATACCCTCCTTCCTTTAATTTTAACTCGTTTACATTGTTCGTCCACAAATTATCAAAATTGATACCGAAACGAATGATCAACCTCAGGTTAATTTTTCTATTTCATTCATTATCTGATATTTGCAAATATTTTAGTTTGCCGACCCCACAATTACACATAATAAATAAAGTCCATTTAAAGTGCCATAATGGCATTTGTTTTAGTATAATAACGCCATTTTGACACACAGTTGATTTCAATAGTTAGGATTGGCGTAATATATAAACCCGTACAACCTGTAAGCGCTTACCCCACAAACTTTTGTTTATCTTTGCGGTCGAATGTAACATTATTCAACGATCATCTAAAGTCTTCTACATGATACTGTTTTTCAGAACGCCGCAGCAATCGGTAATTGCCGTTCAATCGGCCCAAACTCCTTCACGCGAAACCATCGACAAACTCATCTGGCTTTTTGGCGGTGCAGAACACATCTCACAGCTAATCATCGAAGGCTGGTTTACGGGGCCACGCAAAGAGATGCTTACCCCCTGGAGCACCAATGCTGTTGAGATTACACAAAACATGGGTATTTCCGGACTTGTCAGGATTGAAGAATTTTTCCCGGCAACAGGCAAAGATGCACCCTACGACCACATGTTACAGGCACTTTACAGCAAACTCGATCAGAAAATATTTACCATATACCACGACCCCGAACCCATTATGGAGGTGCACGATATTGCTGCTTATAACGAACAGGAAGGCCTTGCCCTGAGCGAAGATGAAATCGATTACCTCAATTCGGTTTCGGCAGCCATAGGCCGCAAATTAACCGACAGCGAAGTTTTTGGCTTTTCGCAGGTGAATTCGGAGCATTGCCGCCACAAAATTTTTAATGGCACCTTCATTATCGACGGTGTTGAGATGGAATCGTCGCTGTTTCAACTGATCAAGCGCACTTCGAAAGAAAACCCCAACAAGATTGTTTCGGCTTACCGCGACAACTGCTCATTTGTGCAAGGACCGGTTGTTGAACAATTTGCTCCTGCCACACAGGATAAACCCGACTGGTTTGTGGTTAAGGATACTGAAACGGTACTCTCGCTGAAAGCCGAAACCCATAATTTTCCCACCACTGTTGAACCGTTCAACGGGGCATCGACCGGCACGGGCGGCGAAATACGCGACCGGATTGCAGGGGGCAAGGGAAGCATACCGGTTGCCGGAACAGCGGTTTATATGACTTCGTACCCGCGCACCGATAACGAACGTCCATGGGAAGAAGCAACAGCACCCCGCCCCTGGCTTTACCAGACGCCCGAAGAGATACTGATTAAAGCATCGAACGGCGCCAGCGACTTTGGAAATAAATTCGGGCAACCGCTGATCTGCGGGTCGGTACTGACGTTTGAACACTTCGAACAACTTAAAAAATACGGATACGATAAGGTGATCATGTTGGCCGGGGGAATTGGCTTTGGCACTTTGCGCGACAGCATGAAGGGCGAACCTGTAAAAGGCGATCAGATTATATTACTGGGAGGCGACAACTACCGGATTGGTATGGGCGGCGGGGCAGTATCGTCGGTTGCCACGGGCGAGTTCGAAAATGCCATTGAACTGAATGCCGTACAGCGCGCCAACCCGGAAATGCAGAAAAGGGTCTTCAATGCAATCAGGGCATTGGCCGAAAGCGACCATAACCCCATCATATCGATTCACGACCATGGAGCCGGCGGCCACCTCAACTGCTTATCGGAACTGGTTGAAAGTACGGGAGGGAAAATTGATACCAGCAAACTGCCGGTTGGCGACCCCACCCTGTCGCAAAAAGAGATCATAGGCAACGAATCGCAGGAACGAATGGGGCTGATAATGCACCCCGAAAATGTGGAGCTTCTCAAACGGATTGCCGATCGCGAACGCGCACCCATGTATGCTATCGGCGAAGCTACCGGCGACATGCAGTTTACTTTCGAAAACTCAAAAACCGGCGAAAAACCAATCGACTGGCAGCTGGGCTATATGTTCGGTAAGCCTCCCCGCACGGTACTCGAAGACCAGACCATTAAAAGCAGTTTCGGAGAATTGGATTACCATACTGACCTGATTGAAAAATATATCGAAAATGTTCTTCAGCTCGAATCGGTGGCATGCAAAGACTGGCTGACCAACAAAGTTGACCGGAGCGTAACCGGCCGGATTGCCAAACAACAGGGAGCCGGGCCATTGCATCTCCCGCTCAACAACCTGGGTGTCATTACCCTCGATTACCAGGGTAAAGCGGGCGTGGCTACCTCAATTGGTCATGCCCCTGTGGCAGGATTGGTGAATGCGGCGCACGGATCGGTACTGAGTATTGCCGAAGCCCTTACCAACATTGTGTGGGCGCCAATGCCAGATAAGATCAGAAGCATTTCGCTCAGTGCAAACTGGATGTGGCCGGCCAAAAATCCGGGCGAAAATGCACGTATTTACGAAGCCGTAAAAGCGGCCAGCGATTTTGCCTGTGCCATTGGGGTCAACATCCCCACGGGAAAAGATTCCATGTCGATGACACAGAAATATCCCAACGACGTGGTTTACTCGCCCGGAACTGTGATTATTTCGGCATCGGCCGAAGTGTCGGATGTGCGGAAGGTGGTAGAGCCGGTACTTCGTAACAATCCGGACAGCGAACTTTT
>CAZMDP010000056.1:0-8170 GCA_964565015.1 uncultured Prolixibacteraceae bacterium
GGAAGGGGTTATTGAAAATTTAACATTCATAATAACCTTTTTTTTTCTGAAGATAAAAATCAGGGTGTTTGGCCTTTCAGCACTGTTTGTGCGATTGCTCAATTATTTGATTCAGGCGCCTCAACAATTTTTATATTTTTGCACGTGTAAAAAATAATAGTCTATGTTTGAGAATCTGAGCGAAAAGCTTGAACGGTCGTTTAAACTATTGAAAGGGCAGGGCAGGATTACCGAAATAAACATTGCCGAAACACTGAAAGATATTCGGAAGGCGCTGCTCGATGCCGACGTAAACTACAAGATAGCCAAAACCTTCACCGATACGGTTAAGGAAAAGGCACTTGGGATGGACGTACTGACATCGGTAAAACCCGGCCAAATGATGGTGAAGCTGGTTCACGATGAACTTGCTTTGCTGATGGGTGGCAAGTTCACCGATATCAACGTTAAGGGAAATCCTTCGATAATTCTGATGTCGGGTTTACAGGGATCGGGTAAAACTACTTTCTCCGGTAAACTTGCCAACATGCTGAAAAAGAAAAAAGGCAGGCATCCTTTGCTTGTGGCTTGCGACGTTTACAGGCCGGCAGCTATCGAACAGCTCAAGGTAGTGGGCGGGCAGATAGGCGTTCCGGTTTATACCGAAGAAGGCAATATGAACCCGGTTATGATTGCCCGGAACGCAGTCAGGCACGCAAAACTTCAGGGCTTCGATATCGTAATTATCGACACCGCAGGGCGGCTCGCCATTGATGAGCAGATGATGAAGGAAATTGCCGCCATCAAAGCCGAAGTACAGCCCCACGAAATTTTGTTTGTTGTCGATTCGATGACTGGTCAGGATGCGGTCAATACTGCCAAAGAGTTTAACGACAGGCTCGACTTTGACGGTGTGGTATTGACCAAACTTGATGGCGATACCCGTGGTGGAGCTGCCCTTTCTATTCGTTCGGTTGTCGATAAACCCATCAAATTTGTTGGGACAGGCGAAAAAATGGAAGCCATTGAGGTGTTTCACCCCGACCGTATGGCCGACCGTATTCTTGGGATGGGCGACATTGTTTCGCTGGTAGAAAAGGCACAGGAGCAATTCGATGAGGCAGAAGCCCGCCGTTTGCAGCAAAAGCTGGTAAAAGACCAGTTCAACTTCAACGATTTTCTGAAACAAATTCAGCAAATCAAAAAGATGGGCAACCTGAAAGATGTGGCCTCATTGATTCCGGGGATGGGCAAAGCATTAAAAAACATCGACTTCGACGACGATTCGTTCAAACATATTGAAGCCATCATCTATTCGATGACACCTAAAGAAAGGGAAAACCCGTCAATCCTAAATGGCAGCCGTCGGAAGCGGATTGCCGATGGGTCGGGAACCAATATTCAGGAAGTGAACCGTTTGCTGAAACAATTTGCCGAAACCAGCAAAATGATGAAAATGGTTGCACAGGGTAAAAACCTGCAGCGGATGATGGCAGGTATGCAAGGCCAAAGAAGATAGTATTTCAATAAAATTCAACAAGTTACTTTAATTCTTTAAAATGAACCTGATCGACGGGAAAAAAATATCGGCCCAAATAAAATTGGAAATTGCCGAAGAGGTAAAAAAAATGACAGAAACGGGACACAGGGCTCCGCATCTTGCAGCCGTGCTGGTTGGCCACGATGGCGGTAGCGAAACCTACGTGGCCTACAAAATAAAAGATTGCGAAGAAGTAGGTTTTACATCTACCCTGGTTAGGTTCGAAGACGATGTAACTGAAGAGGTTCTTTTATCGAAAATCGATGAGTTGAACAACGACAAAGAAATTGACGGTTTTATCGTTCAATTGCCTTTGCCCCGGCACATCAACGAACAAAAGGTTATTGAAGCCATTAGTCCCTCAAAGGATGTTGATGGTTTTCACCCGGTGAACGTTGGCCGCATGGTAATTGGACTTCCCTGCTTTGTGTCGGCAACCCCATTTGGTATAATCGAACTCATTAAGCGTTACGGGATAGAGACCAACGGTAAAAACTGCGTTATAATAGGACGGAGCAATATTGTTGGCCGTCCCCTCAGTATCCTGATGTCGCACAAAAGCATAAATGCAACTGTAACCGTTGCCCACAGCCGTACCCAAAACCTGAAACAACTATGTGCGAATGCCGATATTCTGATTGCCGCAATGGGGGTACCGGGTTTTGTTTCGGCCGATATGGTAAAAGAAGGCGCAGTGGTAATCGACGTGGGAACTACACGAGTGCCGAATGCAACGGCTAAGTCGGGTTTCAGGCTAAAAGGTGATGTGCGGTTCGAGGAAGTTGCCCCCCGCTGCGCATGGATAACGCCGGTTCCTGGCGGGGTAGGTCCCATGACCCGTGTTTCGCTGCTGCACAATACACTGCTGGCGGCGAAGCATGTTATTTATTCGTAAATATTTGTAGATCAAAATAATTATTGCCATTTTAGTTAACTGAAAAAGAAACGATATGAGGACATTTCTGTTTGCATCTTTATGGGCATTGCTCATGTTGGTTGGAGGTTGCGCACAGGTGCCTTTAACCGGACGTACACAAATGGCACTGCTTCCTGAATCGACCCTTGTAGAAATGAGCCTTACCAGTTATGGCGAATTTCTGAAAGAAAACAAGCTTTCGACAAACAAGCAACAAACCGAAATGGTAAAGAGGGTAGGGAACCGTATAGCTTCTGCAGTTGAAAAATACCTGACCGATAATGGTTATGCCAGCCGGATAGCCGATTTTAAATGGGAATTTAACCTGGTTGACAACGATACCCCCAATGCATGGGCGATGCCCGGAGGTAAAGTTGTTTTTTATACCGGAATCCTTCCTCTGACTCAAAATGAGGATGGCCTTGCCGTAGTAATGGGACACGAAATTGCTCATGCAGTGGCGCGTCATGGAAACGAACGTATGAGCCAGGGGCTTATGGTACAAATGGGTGGAATTGCATTGTCGCAAGCCTTGCGCGAAAAACCCGAAGCAACCCAGGCACTTTTCCTTAC
Source organism: uncultured Prolixibacteraceae bacterium (assembly GCA_964565015.1). GTDB lineage: Bacteria > Bacteroidota > Bacteroidia > Bacteroidales > Prolixibacteraceae > UBA1413. The sequence continues at coordinate 3,009 of CAZMDP010000056.1, forward strand.
CGCTTATGGCTTGGGCTCGCAGGTGGGCGTTATGTTGCCCTATTCGCGCAAGCACGAATACGAAGCCGATGAGTTGGGATTGATTTTTATGGCCATGGCAGGGTATCAACCGGCTGAGGCCATTAATTTCTGGACCCGCATGTCGCAAATGGGAGGGCCAAGGCCTCCCGAGTTCCTCAGCACTCATCCAATTGATACCAAACGGATAGAAAATATAAAAAGAGTATTGCCCAAAGCAATGGAATATTACCAACCGAAATAATCAATATTCAACCAAAATTATCAACTAAAGAAAAAACCATGGAATTATCAAAAAATGAAGCGCTGGCTAATTCATCCGGAAGCAGGTTTAATGAGGATATTTATTCAAAAGCTATAAGGGCCGGCAAACGTACCTATTTCTTCGATGTGAAGAGTACCCGGCAGGATGAACTTTACCTCACCATAACCGAAAGTAAAAGACGTTTTGAAGATGGCGGCCAACCTACTTTCGAAAAGCATAAGATTTTTCTCTATCGGGAAGATTTTATAAAGTTTATGGATGGATTAAAAGAAATTATTGATTTTATCGATCAAAATCAACCTATTGCCAAAAAGGAGGATGATTCTTTATCTTCACCTGATTTTGCCGATTTTGAATTTGAGGATCTGTCGAAATAGCCAAATCAATGTCTTCTTTCAGACTGTTTATTGTCAAACAAGGTTTCTCTCCTTTTTGATGGCCTGATAAGCTTCGTTTACCATTCTGAATTTTTCCTGACCTGCCTTTTGAAAATCTTCTCCCATATTCGCAAGCTTATCGGGGTGATATTTCATAGCCATTCTCCGGTATGCTTTCTTGATTTCCTCGTCGGATGCCGTTGGTTCAACCTCCAGAATTTTGTAAGCAAAGCCGGTATCCTGGATAAACATTGCTTTAATCGATTTCAGGTCACTTTCGGTGATACCCATTTCTTTCGAAATAAATTCAATCAGCTTCAGTTCGTCAGGACTAACCGCTTTATCTGCATTAGCGATTCCAGAAAGGAAATGCAGCATTTGTAACCGTGCCGAATAATTCATGTTGCGTTGAATCTGCCGGCAAACATCACCAACCGGGATGGTCTGGTTTAACAGGTCGCGCAACATTCTTACGGCTTCAGTGGCCGCATCTTCGCCGAAATTCTGCCTGAGAAATGCCTTCACATAATCGAGTTCGGAGCGCATCACTTTTCCGTCGGCTTTCATTACAGCCGCAATCAGCACCAAAAGGCTCATCACATAACCTCCGGCCGTAGTCTGACGTGATTGCTTACCTTCGTATTTGCGTATGCTTTCACCCGATCCGTCGACTACCGAACCGATTACGAAACCGATAATTGCACCGATAGGCCCACCTACTGCCCAACCCAGGCCGCCACCTATCCATTTAGCAAACTTTGCCATAATTCAGTAATTTTTGATGAATACTCAGAACCTGCCTGATAAGGGATTCTTTTTCATTATTGTAAATAACACAATTGGCCAGCGGAATTTTTTTTTCGTCGGGCCACTGATTGGCCATCCTTGCCCTGATCTGTTCTTCCGTTGTCTTATCACGGAGGACTAACCGTTTAATCCGCAACTCTTCGGGCGACACAATTAAAATATTGAAATCCATTATTTTATAAGCGCCGCTTTCGAATAATATTGCCGCTTCCTGAATAACATAGGGAGCGCTTTGATTATGCCACCATTCATTAAACTTTTTCCTGACCGCCGGATGTACAATTGAATTTACCTTTTCCAGTAATGATGTGTTTGAAAAAATTGCGCCGGCCATCACATTACGGTCAAGTGTTCCGTCTGCATGGTAAATGTTGGTGCCCAAAAGAGAAATGAGTGAATTGCGCACATCGGTATCTGAGGTCATAATTAATTTTGCCTCGGTATCGGCGTTAAAAACAGGAATGTTCAAAATGTTGAAAATTTTACAAATCAGTGATTTGCCTGTACCGATGCCACCCGTTACACCAACTTTTAACGGTTTATTATTTTTTTTCGATGAGGTATTCAACATGTGTCGGATTAATTTTTAACGACTTGATTCCTTCGGCAACAGCACTTGAATTTACAGGCAGATGGGATAGCCCTTTTTCAACATCTTCCCAATTAATATATAATTCAAGGGTTTCAGGTGTGATTTCGGCAAACCGTTTTAACGGAACACTGAAACTTACCTCCACTTCGCGTGGAAACAACCTGATGTTTACCTCGTCTGGTTTTGACCTGATGCTTATGGGCACAATCATACTTTTTTCGGTGAATTCATCGACAGGTATCTTTATCGTTACTTTTTTGGGGTCAAGGGTCATTTTATCGGGTATTTCGAGTGTGACTTCCCTTTCGAGGCTGGCTTTAACGTTGCGGTATATTTTGCGTTCAGTATATATGGTATCCAGGTTTTCAATCAAAGCCCGTGCTCCGGTTACTTCAACGGTGGGAGGGTTTATGGTAATATTCCCCGATTGCCCGAACCTTGTGGAATAGTGCAGTTCGAGCCTCGAAGCAACCGGCAGGCGACGGCTTTTGAGGCTATCGAAAACAAGTTGAACGATGGATGGCCTTACATCGATTACCTGGATATCGCTGCTGAACTGGTTCCTGATATTTTCGGTTATTATGCTGGTTTGCAGGTTGAAAACCCCTCCCGGAACTATGCGGTTTTCATCCATTATTTCGGAAATGTTGAGCAGCACAGGCGAATTGGCAAAGCTAATTTTATATCGCATCAGCGTAAAACCGTATGCATTTACCCTAAGCTGAAGATTAGATGGGGGATTGTTGATGATGAACTTGTTCTTTGGAAGGTTTACATACTTAACCGGATAGCTCAATGTTGTTGTGTAGTTTTTACTGAGTGCGTTTAAGAACCATAAAATGGTAGCAATGAAAAGACATACCAGAAATATCACCATGCGTTGGTTTCCGCGAATTCCTTTAGGATTTATCAGGTAATGTATCGTTTTTAACCATTTATTTCTGTGGTCTTCCATAATAAAACCGAATGTAAATCAAGTAATAAGTATTCCGGATGTCAGATTTTTTATGTGCCGAAATTAACAAAAAGCAATAAACATTGTGGTAAGCGCGGTAAAATATAATTACGGTGTTTATAAGGGATCGCCACCCGGTATTGAAAAAATGAAAAGCTGCCGGGAATTTATTCGTTTCCGGGCAGCTTCATAATCCATTCTGATTAGCTAATCACCTTTGTTGCGGTGCGTCGCTCATATCTTTGATAATAGCAGCTTTATCAACTTTGATGGTTACCTCGTTGTCAACCTGCATCATTACAAAATTGTCTTTAACCTCGACAATCTTCCCATAAATACCTCCGGTTGTAACAACCTTGTCGCCTTTCGAAAGGCTTTCGCGAAACGCACGCAATTCTTTCTGCCTTTTTACCTGCGGTCGGATCATAAAAAAGTAAAAAATTACTATAATGATCAGCAGGGGCATAAAAGTCATCAGTGGATTTGCTCCTTCTTGCGGAGCTGCCATAAGTAAATAGTTCATGTTCTTTTCCCTTTAATCGTTATTTTTTTGTTATTGTTCTCCAATTAAACCACGTCCGGTTTTCAATATTCTGTTGCTTTGTTTTAATTCTTTCAATGCATTATCCAGAATTCCGTTGATAAAAGTACGGCTTTTTTCGGTACTGTAGTATTTGGCCATCTCAATATATTCATTAAGGGTAACTTTTGTTGGAATCGACGGGAAATAGATCATTTCGCACAGGGCAAGCTGCATGATCAGAATGTCCATAAACGCAATCCTTTCGATGTCCCAGTTGCTGGCATGTTTATCAATGATCTCCCTTAATTCGTCGTTATTGATGATCGACTTTCTGAAAAGGTCAACTGCAAACTGGCGATCGTCCTCATCTTTAAATTTGGGAAGCAGGGGCTGGTTTTCGTCTGAATCCTCGTTGAAGAATTTTATGGTTTTCGATGCCATGGCAACTGCAAGGTCGAGATCATCGTTCCAGTAAATGCTGTCTTCTTCAAGGGCCAGATGAACATCCTCCGAAATCAGAATAATATTATTGAAAATTTTATCGATAAACCGCTTATCCTCAGCATACGAAAAATCTTTACTTTTCATATACTCCTGATAAAAATCTGATTCGGTAAGGAAAGCAAACAGTTCTTTTATAAGTTCGGGATGATTAGCCCAGGTAATTTTGGTTTGATTGAGGTATGCTTTAAGCCGGCGGTTTATCCGTAATTGATTTACAACCTTATTGTCAACAAATTTCCGATTTGGGTGCAGGTCGTCGTATGTCGGGCGTAGTTTACTCAGGTTGGTATCTATTTTCAGTTGTGCAAAATCGGCAAGTTCGAGAACCATCTGAAAAACCAAATGGTAAAGGTCGTATGTTTTGCCTATTGAAAAAAACAACTCCTTTTCCGAATTATTGATCGACTTGTCGGGCAAGGAATAATATGTGTATAACGTTTGAAGAACCTTTACCCTTATCGTTCGTCTGCTAATCATTTTTAATAGAACTATTTGTATTTAACGGCGGCAAATGTACAACTTTTTTGCGAACCCGTCCATCCAATTTATCTTTTGTTAATTTACTTTTCGGTTGTATTGTCACTATTCCGGTTAGGGTGGGTCGAGTCTGAATTATAAGAAGGCAAATCGCCATGCAGGGTGGATGAAGTTCGGTTTGCTGTGCTATCGTCCTTATTACCAGATTTTAATTGATCATTTATAGGTGTGCCGGGACTGATTGTTGGAGTTTCGTTATCGGTTTCATTTTCTTCCTCTTCATCGTTTTCCCATTCGAAAGGGTTGCGTCTGATGGAATATCCACGGTAATATACTGCCAGGACAATTCCCGATAAAGCTCCCCAAAGGTGCGATTCCCATGAAATGTCGGGATTTATCGGAAACATTCCCCAAACCATCCCCCCATAAAGAAAGACTACCACAACAGAAAGGGTCAAAAGCCTGACATCGTTCCGGATGATGCCGCTGACCAGGTGAAAAGCAGCCATGCCATAAACCACTCCGCTTGCCCCAATATGCCACGCCTCGCGGCCGGCAATCCACACACATAGCCCCGACAGGATATACAATTGCCAGAAAATCCGGTATGAGTATCTGCGATAGAAATACACCAGGGCAAACAT
>CAZMDP010000057.1:0-8127 GCA_964565015.1 uncultured Prolixibacteraceae bacterium
CTTCACCTAATGGAACCGATTTGGCCCGCCACTGCCCCCGTTCGTTTTTCTCCCATATAAAATCTTTTATATCGGTGGTTCCTATCCAGGGAGCAATAAGTTGCATACCAATTATCCATGAATTCGCCCCTTCCACCGTAGCATGACGAACATCGTATTGAACACCGGTGTATTCCGGGTCGATATCCTTCAAAACATGGTGAATGTCCCAGACAGTACTTCCAAGGCTTCTTCCCGAATGGTTCTGGTACTCGCCACGTATTCCATATTTACGGTGCAACTTGTCGAATGCCTCAAAAGTTTTGCGGAATATGTCGAGATTTTCAATGATTGATTTTTTCAGGTCATAATTTATCCACCCCATCCGGTAATACCCGATGCCCTGTTCTGCAGCAGTTCTCAGGATATCGTGGGTCTCGGGTGCTTCAGGATTGGTTATGGCTGTGGTAATCATGGGAATCCCAACGCCGCTTTTCTGAAGTGTTTTCAAGGCTTTGGGTAATTCTTCCTTCACATTTTCGGGGAATACCTGACCTCCTGGCCGCACGGGCATATCCGCACCATCGAAACCAATTTCGGCCAGCAATTCGCCCATTTCTTCCATCTTCATAAATTGAAGGCATTTGGTAAAAATGGCAATTTTCCTTTTGGTTTTGTAAGAGGGTACTGCTGATGCTAAGTTCAAACTGCTTAAACTTATCCCAGTTGCAGTGATGGCCGAAACTTTCAGGAACTTACGCCGGGCCAATGTTGGATGATCTTTCATGTTTAATTATATTTAAGGCTGCCTAAAGTAGTAAAAAAAGGATAAAGAATCAGTTTTGATTTAGTAAAGAATGAGATTCCTCATTCCGCGAAGCTCCATTCGGAATTTTATGCACTTATAACAGAGTGGAAGGGGAACTGATGCGGCCTCGCCGAACCTGTTCCCCTTCCACTGCCTACTGCGGTCAATATCATTCCGAATACCCGCCTGACTGACGAAGTCGGGCAGGAAGTGAGGAATCTCATTCTGTCATTGGTAATTCTTACAAACTTATATTAATCCCAGCAAATAAGGTAGCTCCCGGCATCGGATAACCATATTGCATCTGATATTCCTGATTTAGAAGGTTCTCACCCGATACAAACAGGGTAATGTTTTTGTTGAAGCTATAATTAACCTTACTGTTCAGCAGTGTATAACTGTTTTTCACCATTTGATCGGCTGGCGATACACGCGTATAAAGGTTGCCGATATAATGTATGCCTGCAGATAAGTCGAATTTCCCTATAAGGTAATTGCCCCCTACATGAAACTGGTGTTCGGGCGAAGCAACTTTGGGAGCATCCATGTTCAGATAACTGTAACTCGAATGTAGGTTAAGTTTTCGGGCGATGCGGTATTTTACATCGGCCTCGAAACCGGAATGTGAGAATGTGCCTGTATTTTGATTCTTAAACGGCGGCGGTGGCGAAGGATTTGGAACGACCATAATCAGGTTTTCACCTTCAGCCTTAAAAATGGTGAGTTCGGCCAAACCCCGCTGATTGAAGAAACCTTGAGAAACCGTGAATTCGTAATTCCACATGGTTTCGGGTAGTAATGCGGCATTTGCAGGTGGGAACAGGTAAAGCTCCCTGACAGTTGGATTTCGGAACCCTTTGGCAACCGATGCTTTAAGTGTGGTATGCCTCAGAGCGTTAAACGCAGCGCCAAACTGGGGTATCCATTGCCCTCCGAAAACGGAATGGTTATCGTAGCGGATACCGGCATTCAGAGTCAATTTTTCGAAAAAATTATGCTGCACTATGGCATAAGCTCCCGCTTCGTTAACGGTTATCCATTCGCCGCTGCGCTGTCCTAAAGTGGCTGCCGTTCCTCTTCCACCATATTTTTTCATTTCGGCGCCAATGCTCAGCAGATTATTTTCGAAGAGCCGTAGCCCCTGGAAAATTGATATCCCCATGTTTTCGTCGTTCGAATTCCAACCATCATAAATCTCGTGAACGCCGGTCATATAGTAAGCTTTTAACCCTCCTTCTGCCGAATTGTAACTGTTGGAGAGGGTAAAATAGAAATTCGACCTTTCGATATCGACCCACTGACTTTTGTTGTCGAACACTGAAGGGTTTGGGTGGTAAACCGACCCCGGATCATAAGCTTTAAACTTGCTGAGGCTGGCATTGGCATCCACCATAATATGGGGATTTATTTCGTAACCAACTTTCATATAACCATTGTTGATGCTGAAATCGGAATTGGGGCGGTCGCCATCAGTCTGGTCGCGGTTAACCGATGCAAGAACGTTTAAGCGGTTTTGTCTGTATCCTGCCGAAGCCGAATATTTTTGGGTATTGAACGAGCCATACATAATCCTTCCCCTTGCCGAAAAACCTTCTTCTTTCTGGCGGCGGGTAATCAGGTTTATGGCCCCTCCCATGGCACTGGTTCCATATAAAATAGATGCAGGGCCTTTTACCACTTCAACTTTTTCAATATCAGACGAAACATACGAATCGGGTATAGCATGACCCATCATACCCATAAACTGGGGTTGTCCATCGATGAGCAGCAAAACCGGAAAGGTGGCGTCGCTGCCACCAACGCCGCGGATACTGATTTTTCCGGCCGATCCGCCTGCCAATCCAAATCCGGTTACGCCCCGCTCGGTAACAAATAATCCGGGTACCTGCGAACTAAGAACCGGCAAAATGTTCGACTCCGAACTGTTTTCTATCTGCGCCTGAGTGATTACGGTAACGTTCATCGGAACATTGTTCCGGTTCATGCCCACTTTGTTGGCCGTAACAACTATCTGTTCCTGCTGAAATGTTTCCTGAACAAGATTGAAATCTTGCTGTACCGTTCTGCCTTGCTCAAGGGTTATTTCAAGCCGCTGCGTAGCATATCCAAGGTACCTGACCTCGAGAACATTTTTGCCTTGTCCGGGTTCAATCCTGTAACTCCCATCGGCCCCTGAAAGAGTTCCTTTACCGGTTCTCAAAACTATTATAGCAGCATCTTTAAGGGGATCACCGGTCTGGGCATCGGATATTTTTCCGGTTATAACCTGTCCTTCAAGTTGTGTTATTGCAAGAGTAATCATTATAAAAATCCAGAATAATTTTTTCATAATGGCAAGTGTTACGAATAAATAAAAATGTGTTACAAATTGTGTAAAAATTTTTTCAATCTGCTTTCGACATAACCAGTTTCCCATGTTGAATTCCCTTGATACTGATCAGTTTATCCGACAATTCTGTAAGTTTGTGTGAAGGCCCTTTCACGGCTACAATTTCGAGGCAGTTGGTTTCGGTAAGGTAATGAAACTGCGATGAAAGCACCACATCGCGGTATATTGCCTGTATTTCGGCCGATCGGGTGCGTATATCGTTACGTTCCTGTTTATAAACCAGCGTAATGGCCCCGGCAACTATATTGTCGCATTTCCATTTTTTCTCCACCAGGTTTTTCTCAATCAGGTACCGTATAGCCTGAGACCGGTTCGAAAACTGGTTTTCGACCACGTATTCGTCGAGCGCAAGCAGCAACTCTTCCTCCAGTGAAACCCCAAATCGTGTTACCGACATCGTGTTACTTTATTAGAAAATAGTGTTATCGGATGTAAAAGTATTATTTTTTTTAGAATTGATCATATTCGATGAACTCTTTTTAATGTGATAAAGGAGAATTTCTCAGAAAGATTGTATTTTTAGGCAAAATTGACATAGCGATGATCACAATTAAAACCAGGTATCTTGGCGATTTACGGACCGAAAACACCCATGTACAATCGGGCAATACGGTAATTACCGATGCACCCCTTGATAACCGTGGTAAAGGGGAATACTTTTCACCCACCGACCTTTTGGCAACGGCGTTGGGAAGTTGTATTATGACCATAATGGGCATAAAAGCACGCGACCATGATATTGATATTGAAGGCACCGAAGTGGAAATAACCAAAATAATGGCGTCCGATCCGCGGAGGGTTGCCGAAGTTATTGTGGAATTTCGTTTCCCCGATAAGCATTATCCCGAGGCCCATAAGCAACTTATCGAATCGGTTGCCGGGATCAGCCCCGTGCCATTAAGCCTTCATCCCGATCTGAAGCAAACCATACGCTTTAATTGGAAAAGTTAGGGAAGCTGCAGGGAGCAGTGGCCGGAGTGTATCACCACTTGATAATCTTTGTTTCCAGTGTTTGTTTTGAGGTGGTGACCCTTAAAATATAGAGTCCATGCCTGATATTTAGTAAAATACTTTGAGATGGGCTAATTTGACGATACACCACTCTTCCATTGATATCGATTATTTTTAATTCCATAATCTGCTCGTTAACCGGCATAAGTATTTTTAATGATTCCGAAAAAGGGTTAGGAATTACCGATAACTTTTGATCATTAGTGATTAAATCGCTTTTTACCACACGATCAACCTTTCTGATCAGCCACAAATCGGGATCGATCGAAATGGTTTTTACCGGAAAGGGAACCTGCAACTCAAATAATTGTCCGTTGTATTTGGGGTCAATACGGAAATCGAGGGAGTCGGCTGCATTTTCACCATACACCCGGATGGCGACCGGGATATCGAAAAAAGTGACTGACGGATGGGAAGTTGTTTGCGATAGCCTGATCTTCACCAAACCATCGGAAGTTGAATAAATGGCCGAATAAACCGGAAACCCTTCTCCATAATACCATTGGTCGAAAAACCTGCGAAGTGAATATCCTGAAGCAGCTTCGAAATGTTCTTCAACCTGGCGGTGGGTAGCAAACCCGTATGCAATTACCGGGTCGTGGAGATAATTCCGGATGGCTGAATAAAATTTTTCGTCGCCCAGTTTCCATCGAAGCATGTGTAAAAGATAAGCTCCTTTTGAGTAGGAAAGCCTGCCATTGAAAATCCGGTTCACACTGGTTGTATCCTCCACATAAACCGATCCGCCCGGTTGGCTTACAATACGGTCAACATTTATTCTTTTCCAGCGGGGCCATAAGTAGCCATCCAATAAATGTTCGTAAGCCAGGCCGGTTGCGTAAGAAGCAAATCCTTCGTTAAGCCATATATCTTTCCAGCTTGCAAGCGTTACATAATTGCCAAACCACTGATGAGCCAGTTCGTGAGCAACCAGCTCAAAACCGAAACTTCCCATAAAACTCATAGTCTGGTGCTCCATACCGCCGCCCCATCCAAACTGTGCATGGCCGTATTTTTCGCCTGAAAATGGGTAATCGCCGAAAAGGGTGTTGAACAAGTCCATTATTTCGATGGTCCTGAAAGTATTTTGTTTTGCATTTTCGAGGCTTTCCGGATACACGAAATTTACAACAGGGAAAGTTCCTCCTGAAGTCAGGTTTGCAGTTTCGGTATAATCCACATAATTGGTAACGGCTATGGCTATCAGGTAAGTTGCTATCGGGTACCGGTGTTTCCAATGCATGGTTCTTTTGTTCCTCGACACATTTTCGGATACCAGAATACCATTCGATGCAGTCCGGAATGGATCAGGTGTGGTAACAATAATATCAACAGAGTCAATTTTGTCGATCAGGGTTTGTTTACATGGCCACCATTCCATTGCCCCGTATGGCTCCGATAAAGTCCATATTATTGGTACTCCGTTATGGGTTGACTTTACAAACGATCCAAAACCGGTCTCCTGAGGTTCGCCCCTGTAAAAAACTGATATAGAGTCAGCACCATTCATTATTAGAGGTTTTGGTAGTGTTATAATTAGTTTATGGTCTTTATGGCTGAACTCAATCGGAACATTACGGTAATAAACCGAATCAACGGTCATTGCATCATGAAGGTCAAAATAAACTTCGATTAGGTTATTTGTTTTCGAAATAAAATAGGTGGTTATTTTTCCACGGATGTATTTTACAGAAGGGTCAATATACCATTCCATCCGTTGATAGGTGAAATCGGTTTCAGCTGCCCTGGCAGTTTCAACAAAACGGCTTTTCTTCAGTGCGTAAGCTGCTTCCTGCCGGGCAATCTTATCCATAAAACCGGGATCGGGAGCCTGCCCGAAAACCGGTAAGCAGAAGAATGCCCACAAAATAACAATCCATTTTTTCACCCAATTATCCTGTTTATGCTGGGGATAAAATTATATTTTTTCTTTTACCCATAGTTGAATGAACGAAAAAAGGCGGATAAACCTACCCGCCTTATTGTATAATTGTTTTGTTCGATATTACTTTTCGAGTTCCTTCCAGGCAAGGGCACTTGCACCCACAATAGCTGCATCGCCGGGTTTAAGTTGCGAGGGAAGTATTTTGATTTTGTTTTTAAATATGGGCAGCAAGTGTTCTTCCATGCTTTCCCGCGTGGGCTTGAAAATGAGTTCTCCTGCAGCAGTAGGACCGCCAAACAGGAAAATAGCTTCGGGGCTCAGGTGGTGCACCGTATCGGCAAGTCCCTGGCCGAGCCATTGTCCGGTTTTTTCGAAAACCATTTTTGCAATTCTGTCACCAGCAATGGCAGCCTCGTAAATCATTTTCGAGTCCAGCTCAAGGAACGATTTGTTGGCCAACATACTGTCAACAGCATTGTATTGTGCCATCAGTTCGAAAGCTGTCCTTTTCATTCCGGGAGCCGAGCAGTAAGCTTCGAGGTGGCCTAATGAACCACATCCGCAAAGACGGCCTCCGGGAATGAGCGTAGTATGTCCGCATTCGCCGGCAAAACCGTCGTGCCCGTAAACCAGGTCGCCATTGACCACCACGCCGCTGCCTACGCCAGTTCCGAGGGTGTACATCACGAAGTTTTTCATGCCACGTGCTCCGCCGTAAATCATTTCACCTATAGCTGCTGCATTGGCGTCGTTGGTCAGCGCAAGTGCCGGCAAATCGGGGAAGTAGGTTTTCAGCAACTCAACAAAATGCAAAACCCCCCTGAACGAAAGGTTTGGCGCATACTCGATGGTGCCGCTGTAATAGTTGCCATTTGGCGCCCCAATACCAATACCGATTATTTCAATCTCCTCGTTGATGAGTTTGGCTGACTTTATTAATTGCTTGATCGCCGAAGCAAGATCGGCAATAAACCGCTCAAAATCACCATGTGTAGCGGTTGCAATGTTATCTTTAATTATTACATTGCCATCAATATCCACAACGCCAATGGCAGTATTGGTGCCGCCAACATCCACCCCAATTGCAACTTTTTTAGATGTAGTCATATTTCTTAATTTATTTAACGGTTGATAATTAAAAACTTCCCCATTTTTTGAAGTCAACAAATTTAGAAATATTTGGCTTTTTAAAGGGTTAAAATTTCACAAATGGTGAAATTATTCAAAAAACTTGTGAATGATCATGGCGTCATGGAATATAATTAAAACATGTGAAAAGTGTGGGTTGTACTGGATTCGAACCAGTGACCCCTACCCTGTCAAGGTAATGCTCTAAACCAACTGAGCTAACAACCCATTTTGAGTTTGCAAAATTAATGTTTTTCGTTAAATCATAAACATTTTTATTAACAAAACGAAACGGCCTCATCAATAATTGACAAGGCCGTCGACGGTTATGATTAATTCTGATGATTTAGTTTATCAAATCAGGAACTTCAGAACAAACAGAGCAGCCAGAACTACCATCACTACTGTAAGGTCTTTCTGCTTTCCGGTAAGTACCTTCAACAATACATAAGATAACATTCCGAATACGATCCCTTCGGCAATACTGTATGAAAGCGGCATCATAATAATTGTAAGGAATGCCGGAATAGATTCGGTATAATCGTCGAAATTAATTTTCAGGATGGGCGACATCATAAAGAACCCGACCAAAACCAATGCAGGGGCTGTTGCAGCTCCAGGAACCATAGTGAATACCGGTGCAAAGAACAGAGCAATAAAAAACATCCCCGCCACTGAAAGTGACGTAAGGCCGGTTTTACCGCCTTCGGCTACTCCGGCAGCACTTTCAACATAGGTGGTTACGGTACTGGTTCCAAGCATTGCTCCGGCAGTGGTTCCAATTGCATCGGCAAAAAGCGCTTGTTTAACCCGTGGTACACGACCCTGCTTATCAAGCATTCCAGCTTTATCGGAAACCCCGACGAGTGTCCCTACTGTGTCGAACATATCGACAAAAAGGAAAGTAAAGAGAACAATGAGCATATC
>CAZMDP010000058.1:0-8111 GCA_964565015.1 uncultured Prolixibacteraceae bacterium
TAGGACCTCAGCTGACGACCACGATTGAATCGGGCGATGCTCTACCACTGAACTACTCCCGCATATAATTTTATTATCAGAACGCCCTCAGCTTCCCCGATCTAATCGGGGCGATTGAATCGGGGCTGAGCTAGTCCCGCACTATAATTTATTTCATGAGCACCTCAGCTTCCCCGATCTAATCGGGGCGATTGAATCGGGGCTGAGCTACTCCCGCACTATAATTTATTTCATGAGTACTTCAGCTTCCCCGATCTAATCGGGGCGATTGAATCAGGACTGAGTTACTCCCGCACGTTTTCAATGCCCAAAAATAAACAATATTCGATAATCTTTTTTGAAATGGTTATAAAAATTACATGGGTTTCTTCCTGAGGGGCAATAAAGACTTATGTCATTCAAACCTGATGAACTTATCAAACACAAAGTGAACTTGCTGAATAATGTAAGTGAGGACTAAATGGGAAATACCGATTAATACAGAAAATCAACCATACGATAAACATGCGAGGCCTCCCTAAGGTTGGCAATTATCAGTAACTTTTATCTGTACACATCAACTTCCATGAGGACTGTCCGAAACGTTGCTGAATTGTAGGGCATCCGCGAAAAAAAAGGGAAAGAGTCTGGTAAATATCTGAACAACATGCACAAACAAACACCATCTTCTTCCCCTCTAACAGGCAATTTCTAAAATTTCCCTTCTTTCTGATCAACTCAACCGTTTATTGATTTTCGACTACCAATGCATTTAGCTTTCTCTCCCAATTTTCGGCATTACTGATTATATCGGGTTTGTAAGTCGAAGAACTGGTGCATTGTGCAATATCGCGGAAAATTGTCAACGACTTTTGCCAATCTCCCAACCCCATATAGGCCAGTCCGAGATCGTATTTTGCATACGGATTTTCAGATGCTGCCTTTTCGAGGAAGTCAACTGCCCTTGTGTATTTCTGCTGTTTCAGAAAGATATTGCCCATCAGGTAATCGTACACTTCACATTTCTTTGGGTTACGGTGGCTATCAACCTGTCTGGCATGTTCAGTTGCCTTTTTTTCGGCAAGTTCGAAATCGCCGCAATGCATTGCCCTTATTGCTTCAACAAAGGTAAGATTGGCTTCAACCATTTCAGGATCGGGTGGTATTGACTCAAATACCAGGTTATTACAAAGCCCCTGGCAGCAATTTAAGGACCTGCCCTGTAACGAATAGGAGCCATGCATCATTCCGATCAATGTACAACAGAAATACTGATCCGATTTAGGCCCTTCGAGGTGATAGCGGTTGCCTTGCACATGATCGATATTTTCGTTTAAAGACTCCGCCCCTTTATTTACGGTTTTTATCGTATAATCAGGATTGCGGTAATGTTGCTGATTTCGTGAAGCAAGTGTCCTTGCCACGCCGAAATCTTCGCGGGCATTATCAAGATAACCTGAATACGTATAAATATACCCTCTTTTCGAGTATGCAATAACCGATTCAGGATCAAGCTGAATTGCCTTTGTATAAGCTTCCCTTGCAAAATCGAGACTCAGATTTGCGCGATAAGCATCGCCCAGAGAAATAAAAGCAACGGCTTCTTTTGGCCGCATTTCAGTAAATTTTTTCATATACTTAACGGCCAAGGTAAAATCAACTGGTTCGTTAAGCATATAGGATTCGCCCAATGCACGGTACGCAAGCGGTGAATCGGGTGCTGCCATTATGGCCTGAATTGCCAGATCACGGGCATTTACAATGGAATTGCGCCCCTGATATTCACCGGCAAGAATCAGCAAAGCCCTCGGACTTTCGGGAAAAAGGCTGACTAATTTTTTGCTTAGTTCAAATCTTTTATCGATGTCGCCCTTCAAACCAGCCGATTCCATTTCGATCAATATTTTTTCGCCCTCGCTAATCCTGTTTTTATTTTGCAAGGCGAGTTCAATGTTTTTTTGCATTTCACTATCAGAACCAGCCATTTTTGCTTTTAGCAGATAGGCCATCGCCATCGACGGATCATTCTGTATTGCTTTGTCAAGCAATGTATTTGCATCGGCATTTCTACCCATTTCAAATGCTTCGCGAGCCTGTATGAAGAATTGAATGCCTTCGGAAGAACTACTGGTAACCGGAATTTCGCCTTTTTCGACGCCATCGGCCAACAAAAGCATGGATATATTCATATTCAGAAAAATAAATATACCTGCCAAAATGAGCAATTTTAATTTTTTTAACATAAACATTTTTTTTAAGAAATTAAACACCCCGAAAAATCATTAGGAATCTTTCACATTAAAAGAATCCGGATTAAGTGAATGAATAAAATATCAGACGATTAATAATCATGCCCAATCGTATGTCACCCATACAATACTTTGAACAGGTGAGAGGAATGAAGCCAAACGAATAAAAGATTAAATTCTTACCGCCATTTGCTTCAATGTTTCCTGAACAATCGTTAAGTTGTATAAATGTGAACGCTTTTTAATGAAAATCTGGTTGAAACCAGAATCAATAGAACACGTGTCTTTGATATACTAAATTTACGGCATCCATGAATTTAAGGCATAGCATTTTTGTTGCAGAATATTTTAAATTTTTCCCATTTATTTCAAATATGTTGCAAATATTTACCCTTTTCAAAAAATGCTTAGGATTGGGTGGAAATATGGCTCTTTGGATTACATTTTCATTCACTTATAATAGATTACAGATTGACAGATAATAAAAATTCCAAACAAAAACATCTTTTAAGATATTATGCATATTACTGATATTGAGGTTTTATTGATTTTTTCTTCACAATTTTTTACCATTTATTAACACCTGTAGGGTAACTTTTAGGGTATCTTTGACGTTAAAATAACCGTGGAAAGAAACAATAAAGCATCAGATTATGACAGAAGCAGGAAAAAATACCATGAATCAGTTTAACCCCTTTTTTGGAACGTCCTATCAGGGGAATTCAGCTCCCCGAAAGAAGATATTTGAACCTTTCAGGATCAAGTATGAAAGTCAGAAATACCACTTTGTGGTTGATTGGCAGATTGATGATGAAGAAGAGGAAGTTGTTGAACAGAAACGTGATTCTAATCCTTATGCGTGGTACTAAACAAGTAATACCACGAGAATATTTTTTTTACTGATCTTATTAGTTCATAAAAAAGGTTTACACAAACAAAGTGTAAACCTTTTTTATTGGTGCCTTCTGAATTATTAAATCCTCGTTACAATTTCAGGACTACTCGTTATTAACTTTCTTAAGAACAATGCAAACATTATCCAATGGATCAACATACCCTTTTCCCGAAACAATTAATATGTCATCTTTGAAATCATAGCGACCAGTAAACGATTTTTTTTCGTCGGTTAGTTTCAGGATTAATGCATTTTCGCTTAATCCGATAATCCACTCCCCATCGCTTATGTACTTTCTGAACTCTTCAACCTCGATTACACCGTTTTCATTAAATTGCCAATACCAGTTTAGCATACCTGGCCTGATTTGACCATTTATATGAACCTCAGAGGCCCTCCAAAGACCAACAAATCTGGATTTCATATCCTGGCTTTGATAATTTTTCTTTTCAACATAACAAAATTGATCCAAACCATATTTATCATGAAATCCAGTTTCGGTGGAAAATCCCTCCGCGTCAATTAATGGCTTTGGATCGGAAATACCTTCGGGCGGATAAAGCGCGTTTACCATTGCCGAATCGGCAAAAAGTACAGCGAGTTCTTTGGTCAAATCAACCAGTTCGACATCATTTCCAATAAAAGCTGTGTTCCATTTGCTAACAATAGCCTTTACATGAGCATCTGCTGCGATTTCGGCAACTTTATCACTAACTGTTGCAAGGATATCATCAACAGGATATGTGCTGTATATTTTCTTGTAATATATGCTCTTTAAACCGTTAATGGTTCTTTCGATACCAATTAACAATGCCCTGTCTCTTTTACTAAAAGCAGAATCACGAAGCGCATTAAGTCTCAACACTTTGTTATTAAATGTGTCGGTCTGAGTGTAAGCAAATGCCACAACCCTCGAATCATACACACCAATCCTTACCTTTTCCGGACCACCATCAGGATGGTACTCCATTTCTGCCATAATGGCAAAAGGACTCAGAAACAATAATATAACATATAATATTTTTTTCATTTCAATAATTTTTAAGGTTTACGGGAGCCGAATATATAAATATTCCCGATTATCCTGTTATTTCTTTCGGCAATCCTTTTACCAAAACCGGTTTTTGGTCATGGGGTTTCGGCATAAAAATATCATCGGCAGTAAGGCCGCATTCCTCAATCATTTGAAAACAGTATTCGAGCCTTCCCAAATCGCGACCTGTGTTGTTCGTGCCAAATGTGAATTTTATCCCGGCTTCTTTTGCCATTCTGATCATTTGAGCGGAAGGGGTTTTATACCTTGCATTGATTTCGAGTGCGATCCCATTGTCGGCCAGCACTTTAATGACGCGTTCCATCCGATCTTTTGTCCAAAGCTGGTCATACTCCGGCATCAGAATATCGGGCAGCACACATGGATTCACATAAATATCGACCGGCTCCTGTGAGAAAATGGCTTCAATTTTCGCCACCAACTGATCCATAAACTGCTGTTTATCGTCCACCCAAACTTCATCCTTTATCCATATCCGGTTGCGTCGGCCTTTGTAATCGGTAAATGTCATGGCGTCGGTAAAAACATAGTCGAACTTTGCTACCGCTTCGGGCGAGAAAAGGGTGACCCATTCGCGGCCTTCGGCCTGCATACCCCTGAAAATTGGTTGTCCTCTTACCGTATCCATATACGCAGCCAGAGAAACATCATCAGTAACCGGGAAATGAAGTCCGCAGTTGGGGGCAACTCCGTAATTGATTCCCAGCGTCAGCGAATTCTCCATAAGTTCTTCGAGGGTAAGACCTCCTTTCAGGTGGGTATGGTAATCAACAAGTGGTAATCCTTTTTCCATGATTTGGGTAACCTTTGTATCCCACTCAGGTTCTACCTTTAGCGGAATTTTTTCTGCATCGGGTAGCCTTTTTACTTTTATCGACCTGAAAAATACGGTACTGTTCGGATCGTGTGCCTGAAGAGCAAATGTTCCACTATCGAGCAGACGACCGGTAAAACCTTCGCCCCTGAATGGATTATCGGGTTGAATGTAATCTACTACCTGTTTATCGTTAACAAATATTTCCACATGGTTTTCAACAACTTTTACGCGAATGGCGAACCATTCATCGTCAGCGGCCATTTGATAGTGTACATTACGTACTGCATACAAACTACCGGTTTTGCGCGTTTCGCGGTAATTGTCTGCCCCTATATGGGAGTTGTTTACCTGAACTTCGTAACCTTTTGAAGGCCAACCGTTTTCCTGGTATGCTGTATGAAAATAAATGCCCGAATTGGCCAAGGGCATCGTTTTCAGTTCGGCAACAAGTTCAAAATTCTTAAACGGTTCCGTTGCTTCATAAAACAGGTGACTCCGTTCGCCGGAGCAAACCAGCAAGCCATTTTCCACCCTGAAGCTTTCGGGGTTCTCGTTGGCTTTCCACCCGGCAAGGTCCTTCCCATTAAAAAGTTCCATCCATCCCTCATCTGTTTTTGAACACGAGAAGAGCGATAAAAGGCAAATAAGTACTATTATTTTTTTCATAATCAACTGGTTTTTTTAATGCGTCAAAGTTAACATATCTTACCTAACCCAACAGAAATTCTACATTCTTTTTGTTTGTACGATTTTTTGTAACTTCGTTAAAAAATGATATGGTCTATGTTTATAGTACATGTTTTAGTTGATGTAAAGGCAGAATGTATCGACAGTTTTATTGCTGCAACCGTTGAGAATGCCCGGAATAGTCTGAAAGAACCTGGAATAGCCCGTTTCGATGTGGTGCAACAGCATGACGATCCAACAAAGTTTGTTCTGGTAGAAGTTTACCGGACTGCCAACGACCCGGCCCGCCATAAAGAAACAGCTCATTACATAAAATGGCGTGATACCGTGGCCGATATGATGGCCTCGCCGCGAATGGGCATAAAGTATAATAACCTGTTTCCCGATGACGAAAAATGGGGATGAGTTTTGAATTTACGGTTCCCACGCGGATAGTTTTCGGGGGTGGATCGGTTAACCGAGTTCCGGGACTGATTGGGGATAATGTTAACAGAATTTTACTGGTAACGGGCAAGAACCCTGATCGATCAGAGCAACTCTGTCGGGAATTGACTGAAAGGAGCATCGAAGTTGTTCGTTTTGTTGCCGAAAAGGAGCCCGATATCAACATGATAAACCGGGGAACCGAACTTGCACGAACTACTCTTTGCGAGATGGTGATTGCCATGGGTGGTGGCAGCGTAATCGACTGTGGTAAAGCAATTTCCGCACTTATTCCTAATCCGGGAGATATTACCGATTATCTTGAAGTAATAGGCCTTGGTAAAGAAATAAAGAAAAATCCCCTGCCTTTTATGGCAATTCCCACTACTGCCGGAACCGGAGCCGAAGTTACCAAAAACGCCGTGATCCATTCGCCCGAAAACCACGTGAAGGTAAGCCTCCGCAGTCCACTTATGTTTCCTGCCTTTGCCATTATTGACCCGGAGCTTACTATATCGATGCCACCCGAAATTACAGCCATCAGTGGGATGGATGCCCTCTCGCACCTGCTCGAAACTTTTGTGTGTAACCAGCCTTCGCCCATTACCGATGCTATATGCAGGGATGGGTTGCAAAGGATTTCATCCTCACTCAGGACTGCTTATGTAGATGGAAACAATAGAGAAGCCAGAACAAATATGGCCCTTGCAAGCATGTTAGGGGGTATGGCGCTTGCTAACGTAAAACTGGGCGCCGTGCATGGATTTGCCGCTCCACTTGGGGGAATGTTCCCCATTCCGCATGGGGCTGCCTGTGCTGCACTTTTGCCGGCCGTAACTGAAATCAACATCAGGGAGGTTAAAAGGCAAAAACAGGCTGTATCAATTTCGCGTTACAAGGAATTGGGACAGATACTAACCGGTAATGCGAATGCTGAAGCCGAAGATGGGGTAAAATGGTTGCAAAACATGGTTAAGCTTTTGAATATACCTTCACTCACGACATACGGGCTTAACCAATCGGCCTTCCCCATGCTGGTCGAAAAAGCAAAAAATGCAAGCAGTATGAAAGGAAACCCCATTTCATTAGATGAAATCAATTTGGTTGAAATCCTGGAACGCTCCTTATAGAGTAGTTTCAAAATTAATTTGATCAAAAATTAACCATTAAATATTTCATATTCTGAAACTTAAAATGCATAACCATTAAATATTTTTAGCACGTTTCATTTGCTTTTCGCCCCGAAATGTGGTAACTTGTATAGTAATTCTCCGGGTAAAAACCATAATTCAGATAGCCATGGAGCAACATTTAATTGTTACCGCTGATGGCCCCTACTACAGTCTTTTTTATAACCTGGCGTTTGCAATTGCCTTTATTGTCCTGATTTATGAAGGCCACAAAAGAAAGTTCCCAATGTTGAAATGGGTTCTTATTCTATTGCTATCGAAAATATTTATCGTCCTTGGAAGTAAAATCATTACTTATACCCCGAATGATTGGCACTTCCTCTTCGAAAACTTCACTTTCCCAAAAGCAACAGGCAAGTCGATGATCGGGAGCCTGATTTTTGGAACATTATCATTAATTGTCGGCAAATATCTTCTAAGATTCAGAAAAAATTTTGCAGATGCATTTGCTTATGTATTACCACTTACCCTTGGAATAATGCGGATAGGGTGTTTTCTCACGGGATGCTGCTTCGGGAGAATATCCGAATTGCCATGGGCTGTGCAATATCAGGCAAATACTTTGCCCCATTACCATCAGTTCAACGATGGGTTGTTGACAATGAATAATTTTTTATCCTTGCCGGTTCATCCGGTGCAGCTTTATGAATTAACCCTTATGGGGATGGTTGTTTTCTTGCTTTTCAGACTAAGACACTTTCTGAAAAAACCGGGCAGTTTAATGATACTTTCCCTTATTCTGGTATTGACTGTGAGGTTTATTACTGAATTCTTCAGAGACCCGCATGCTCACACCATAGGTGGGGAAATGATCTGG
>CAZMDP010000059.1:0-8090 GCA_964565015.1 uncultured Prolixibacteraceae bacterium
CAGTTTATCGTAGTTTTCTTCGCGTTGCGAACCTCCGATAATTTCACCGATTTGCGGAAACAATACGTCCATGGCAGCAACGGTTTTGCCATCGTCGTTCTGTTTCATGTAAAAAGCTTTGATTTCTTTCGGATAATTTATCAGAATAACAGGTTTCTTAAAATGTTTTTCAACCAGGTAGCGTTCGTGTTCGCTTTGCAGGTCAACGCCCCATTCAACCGGGTACTGGAATTTTTTCTTTTTATAATGGTTCGAATTTTTCAGGATGTCGATGGCTTCGGTATAGGTTAGGCGGACAAAATCGTTTTCGGCAACAAACTTCAGTTTTTCTATCAAATCCATCGATTGCTGGTCGACCGGTTTTCCTTTTTCTTCCTCTTTCAACCTCGAAGCCAGAAAAGCCAGATCGTCCTGACAATTTTCAAGGGCATACCGGATAAGTGATTTCAGGAAATCTTCGGCCAGGTCCATATTGTCTTTCAGATCGTAAAATGCCATTTCGGGTTCAATCATCCAGAATTCGGCCAGGTGGCGCGAAGTATTCGAGTTTTCGGCCCTGAAAGTTGGCCCGAAAGTATATATCTCGCCAAGGGCAGTGGCACCGAGTTCCCCTTCGAGCTGCCCCGAAACCGTCAGGTTGGTGGGCCTCCCGAAGAAGTCTTCACTAAAATCAACTTTCCCTTCTTCATCGAGAGGTGGATTTTTGGCATCGAGTGTGGTTACCCTGAACATTTGTCCGGCCCCTTCGGCGTCAGACGCGGTTATGATGGGTGTATGCAGATAGAAGAAACCTTTCCGGTTGAAATATTCGTGAATGGCAAAAGCCATAGCATGGCGGATGCGGAAAACGGCACCGAAGGTGTTGGTGCGGAAACGCAAATGGGCATTTTCGCGAAGGAATTCGAGTGAATGTTTTTTCGGCTGGATAGGATATTTTTCAGGATCGGCTTTACCATAAATCTCGATGGTATGGGCAATCAGTTCAACTTTCTGTCCGCTTCCCTGCGATTCGACCAATTCGCCGGTTACGGCCAGCGAAGTGCTTGTGTTGATGTCTTTCAGCAGTTCCTCCCCAAAGGTTTCGGTGTTTGCCACTATTTGCAGGTTGTGTATGGTCGAACCATCGTTAAGGGCTATAAAATTCACGTTCTTGCTGCTACGTTTGGTCCTCACCCATCCTTTTACCAGCACATTCGAACCGGTTTCGCCGCTTTGAAGAATTTCTTTTACTTTTTTCCGTATCATATTATATCAGTATGCACATTATCAGGGGGTACAAATGTAAAGTTTTCATCGGAAAATCTGATGAAACAAAGGGTTTCGAAAAAAAACTTCAATTAAAGATAACTGCTGAAAAGAAATTTACAGACTTGCCTTACCATACAGAAAAGCAAGTTTAATCAACGAAGGTTATCCAGCCATATTTGTCGGGTTCATCGCCGTATTGTATGGCGCGGAGTTTATTGTAAAGAATGGTACTCCATTTTCCGGGCTCATTTCCATAGTTGTATTCCCTGTTTTCATCGGCATCGAAAATCCGTTTAATGGGCGATATAACTGCCGCAGTTCCACAGGCGCCTACCTCTTCGAAAGTAGCCAGTTCCTCGTAGGGCACTTTGCGTTTTTCGACCTTCAGACCAATTTCAGAGGCAAGGGTCATCAGGCTTTTGTTGGTTATCGACGGCAAAATCGATTCCGACTCAGGGGTAATGTATGTGTTATTTTTAATCCCGAAGAAATTGGCCGGGCCACATTCATCGAGGTATTTTTTCTCTTTGCTGTCGAGGTAAAGCACGGCCGAATAACCCCCTTTTTTTGCTTTCTGACCGGCAACCAGGCTGGCAGCATAATTTCCGCCCACCTTGTATTTTCCGGTACCTTGCGGGGCAGCCCTGTCGTATTGACGCATAATCACCAGATCGGTAGGTTTGAACCCTTCGGGGAAATAGGGGCCAACAGGCATAACAAAAACCAGAAAAAGGTATTCCGAAGCTGGTTTGACGCCAATTTCGGGCCCCGATCCAATTAAAAGCGGACGGATATATAACGAAGCCCCCGATTCGTAAGGGGGAACATAGTCAATATTGAGTTTTACAGCAAGCTTTACTGCTTTCTCAAAAAGTTCAACCGGAAGTTTTTCCATTAAAATTCCGTCGCACGAACTCTGCAAACGGGCAGCATTGTCGGCCATCCTGAAAATTCGAACCCTGCCGTCTTTGCCCTTGAAGGCTTTGAGCCCTTCAAACGCCTCCTGACCGTAATGCAAGGCTGTGGCGCCCATGTGGATGCTTACAAATTCAGATGAACTCACTTCAAGTTCTCCCCATTTTCCATTACGGCAATAGCAACGGACATTATAATCGGTTTTCCGGTATCCGAACCCTAAATTTTTCCAATCAAAATTTTCCATTATAATCGATTTTCAGGTTTTTAATAATTTGCTTCAAAATAACTAAAATTTGGGCGATCAAAAGCGGAGTTTTATCATTTTTAGAAGTTACTCTGAATTATACGGATTATTTTCTCCTTTGCGAGAACCGAAGGTACATCCTCAGAAAAAATACGAATGCCGATAAAACAAGCACCACAATAATTATCGATTGCGGAATTACCACAAAATTCCCGAAATGATTAATAATCAAAAGCAACAAAGCCAGGGTTAACAAAGTATAAATTGAATTGATGATTTGTAACATGGTAATATAGCTGATGTTTTTACTTTTATCGGACAAATTTAGCTTTTTTAATTACAATAAATGGGTTAGTACCTGAATATGATTGGATTATATCTCAAATTCAAGAAAATAACCATTGTGTTTTCTCACATTCAGTACGGTTCCGTTTTCGAAGATCATGTATTGCCCTTTTATTCCGTTTAAAACGGAATCAATTTCGGGGACATTATCGAAGGTGATGCTTTTTATTTTCTCAGGATATTTGAGTACCGGATATTCGAGGATGGTTATTTCCGATTTATCGATGGCGTATTTCATCAGTTCGGCCGGAAGCAGGCTGAGTGCCCTCATTTTTTCGTCTTGCAGGTCAATTTCGGCAATTTTGTTTTGGAGCATTTCGCGCCAGTTGGTTTTATCGCCTATGTATTGTTTCAGCCAAACCTCGATAATGCCGGCAATATGGCGATTTGGGGTTTTGGCTATCGGAATGGCTGCGCTTGCCCCCTGATCGATCCACCGGGCGGGTATCTGATGATGGCGGGTTACCCCCACTTTAAGGTCCGACGAAGCAGCCAGATACACAAAATGGTCGATCAGATCATGTTGTTTTGCCCATTCCATATCGCGGGCCATGCCAAAATGGGCTTTGCTCAATTCGGGCCGCAAAACCGACTCGCTTGCCTCGGGGGCAGTTTGCAGGCAGCTATAACAGAACCCTTGTCCGAACGAAGTTTTTGTTTGTTTTCCGCACGAAATGCAGTTTATCTGGCCGGTAAATTTCATCCTCACTGGTTTACCAAGCAGGTCGTTCAGGAATATCTCCGAATCGCCGATGGGTAAAAAATACCTTACCGGTTGCCCGGTTTCGGTTCGCATTTTCAATATATTGCCTTCGAAATACATTTTATCGGATTTCAAACGTTTCAGATTTTTTCATCGTCGAAACCAGGCCGTTTAAACTGCATGGCTGTCGGAAAAGTTTGGAGCATCATTTTTTTGATCCTGGTCAAACTTGCCAAAAATTTGAGGATGTCGTCCTCAAAATCAGTCAACAACGGATATAAAGCCGAAAGGGCCTCAATCGACCGGTCGATAGCAATAAGGGCGATTTTTGCCGACCCCAGGTTGTCGTCAATAAGACCGTATTCATTATCTTCGAGTCTATCATTCAGGTCGAGATGGGCACGGTGAACTTTGGCAGAAATAAAAAAATGGTACCATTGCACAACTTCCCAGGCATCTGTAAATTTCAATGCCTCGTTTTCGCTGTTGTTGATAACCAGCAGTTGTTCTGCTTTTCCGGTGAGAAATTCTCTGTTATTTTTAAGCCATTTGTGCATAGCAAGTCCATATTCTTTCGCCAGTTCTTCAACCTGTGATTCTTTGTGTTCTTGCTGTTCAACCTCAGGAAGGTTGTTTAGGTCGATACCCAGTCTTTCGGCATCTTCCTGTATCATTTCGAGGGTAACTTCCCATGCAAGCCTTATCTGTTCCCAGAATTTTTCATTGTTCATGTCGTTGGCTTCGGGATCATTTTCTCCTTCGTTCATTTCCTGCTCGTGCGCATAGTTCAGGCACCTGTTCGAAAGGGTACAACGTTCGCACCACCGGTCGCAGTAGTTATAAATTCCTGGTATAAAACGGCCACTCCCGGCCAGTTCTTTAAGTTTGCGTTTATATTTTTCTTTTTTTGATTCCATACTGAAAGGTTTATTTTCATGTATCTTCTTTAATATCAAGCTTATGTTTTGCTATTGCAATTGCTTTATGCAATTTTTCAAGCAGTAATTTCTTTGGGGGTAAAATAGTTAAGTATTCAGCCACTCTGATATTGCTTTTATCAAGCTGTAGCAAATCAACATGTTCTTCATTTTTACCTGTACATAAAATCAGTCCGATTGGCGAGTTTTCTCCATCAACTTTTTCATGTTTGGCAAGCCAATTAAGGTAGAGTTCCATTTGTCCCTTATAACCGGCTTCAAATTCACCTAATTTTAAATCAATTACCACCAAACACTTAAGTCGGCGATGATAAAAAAGAAGATCGATCTTATAGTCCCGGTTATCGATGGTTATTCGTTTTTGGCGGGCAAGAAAAGCAAAATCGCTTCCCAACTCGATAATGAAATTTTGCAGTTCGGCAATAATGGCATCTTCGAGTTCTTTTTCAGAAAAACTATCATGAAGTCCTAAAAAATCAAGAAAATATGGGTCACGAAATATCAAATCCGGAGTAATGGTATTCTCCCGGTTTAATTGACTTAATTCATTATTGATTGTTTGTACAGGTTTTTTACTTATTGCAGTCCGTTCATATAACATTGAGTTAATTCGCTCCCGGAGGGTTCTGGTGCTCCATTTTTCAATTTTACACATCTCAATATAAAAAGTGCGCTTGATCTCATCATCTATATAAATCAAAGACTTAATGTGCGACCATGTCAATTGTCTCCACAGTGCGGAGACTTTTTTGACATCAGGAAAAGTCTCTGCAAAGCGGAGACAATGCCTCAACTGCTTTTCACTCCAACCTGAACCAAAAGTCTGAGTTAATTGAACCGAAAGATGTTGGATAACCTTTTTTCCATATTCTGCCCTTTGCTCTTTAAGAAGTTCATATCTTATCCTTTTACCAATTTCCCAATAGACACCTGTAATCTCAGCGTTAACATTTATTGCAATCCGGGCTTTCGATTGTTGAATAAGAACTTTGATGTCCTTAAATAATTCTTCTATTCCTTTTTTATCCGGCATCCTCATCTTTGGGTAACTTATTAAAAGAATCTCTAATGGTTTGCTGTTTTCAAAACAGAAATATACAACAATTTGGCGGCATCTTCCATGATCTCGGGAGTTAAACCGTCGATATTATCGAGCGGATGATGGTAATAGACCGGCTTAACTGTGCCGGTAGTCCAAAGCTGAAGGGTAGGGTAGCCCGCTTTTTCGAATATTGCACCATCGGTGCGTGGACGTCCGAAAGATGGCCTCACTTCCGATGATCGTAATTCACGGTGAAGATATTTCCGGTTGGCAGTTTCGAAATGTTGAAATATTCCGGGGAAAGATAAACCGCCGGAAAGATGGAATCCGGTTCCGTTGCCAACCATATCGAGGTTGATCATAAAAAGAGTGTTTTCTTTTGGCCACATTTGTTCTTCAACATAGGCTTTGCTGCCATAAAGGCCACATTCTTCGCCACCGAAGAATGCAAAAACCACACTGCGTGCAGGTTTAATATCAGACGTGGCTAACGCACGGGCTGCTCCGAGTAATACGGCGACACCGGAGGCATTATCAAGGGCTCCGGGGAATACCATTCCCGGACTGCCTACTCCATCGAGGTGTGCACCAATAATTATGGCCTCGTGTTTTAAAACAGGGTCGGCTCCTTCGATCACTCCTATTACGTTGCACGACCGCGAATCGGGGTAATGTTTGGTTGAAGCGGATATGGCCACTTTCCTTCCGGTTAAGAAAGAGTAAGGTTCCATGTTTTTCGTGATTTTCGACTTCAAATCCGAAAATTTCTCTCCGGTACCTTCCATCAACTCCTCTGCAATGGCTTCGCTGATATGGGCATAAACAAATTCATCGAGGTACGAAGTATTGGGATTTGCCGTTAAACCCACATAAAGCAGGCCGGTTGCGCCCAACTCTTTTGCACGTTGAAATTTATAGCGATGGTAACTGTATGGCTCCCACCAGGTCAGTAACGAATCGTTTTTTGTGTAAGGAACGCCCGGCTCGATCATAATGATTTTTCCTTTGATATCGATTCCGGCGTAATCGTCGTAATCCAATTCAGGAGCCGAAATACCAAAACCTGCATATACAACTTCGCCTTCGATGGTTCCTGAAGCCGAATTCGATCCGGGGAAAAAATCGTCAGGGAACCGGAGCATCTTTGGTTGGCCTACGGTGCCGGGTTTCGGCATTATTTTCACCGAACCGGGCGAAAGCACATCTGTCCATGCATTTGGAAACCATTGAAAAAATGTACCATCGCCAGCTCCCGGCTTTAATCCCCAGCCAAGTAGCTGGTCGGCTACCCATCGGGCTGCCAGTTCATAAGCCGGTGATCCGGATAACCGCCCCTGATATTTATCTGAACTTAATTCGGCAGCATAATCAAGCAAATCATGGCTCGATATACCATGAAAAGCCGATAAGTCGATTTCGTGGCTCTGCTGTGCCTCTGTTTTTGGGGATATTAACAAAATCAGACTTGCAAACAGAAAAATAAACCTGTTCATTTTGATAGAAATTATTCAGGCATTACTTTCGGATAATCCTGATGATGGATAATAATGTATCGGCAAAAATAATCTTTGCGTTGCCATTGCGGGTGATATGAAGATAACCGTCTTCAAACAAGCGGTTGAAAAGCATTACGTTTCGCTCGTTAATAAACGGTGAAAATTTTGTTCCGAAGTTTTTTTCATCCCGGTTGAGGTAAATCAGGTTGGGGTTTTGCAAATTCATCACAAAAAACTCGCGTGTCATTTGCATGGCATACTGGAAAAAGTCTTTCTGGCGTTCGCGTCCCATTTGGGCAAGTTCTTCGGCCAGATCGAGGATTTCAGGAATTTTTTGGGTGTCCTTTCCTGCGGTATATCCCAGTCGCATGATTTTCTGAAATGTTTCAAAAAAGTATTGCTTATCTTCGGTTGGTTCGGCATATTCGAGCGCTTTCAGGTAATTTCCTTTGGCATGTCGCACCATTTCGGCAACTGTCTCCTGATCGTAGGTTCCTAGGTTCAGTAAATGTTCCTGAAGGTCATTATCAGAGATTCGGGGGATTTTGATGATTTGCGTTCTCGACCTGATGGTGGCAATAATATCGGCTTCATTTTCGGTAACCAGCAGGAAAAGGGTTTTTACGGGCGGTTCTTCGATCATCTTCAATAATTTATTGGAGCACGAGAGGTTCATTTTTTCGGGAAGCCAGATGATCATGACTTTAAATTCGGCCTCAAACGGTTTCATGCTCAGTTTACGGATTATGCTGTCGCTCTCGTGGGCATAAATGGTGAGCTGGGCATTTTCGGCTTCGATCAGATTTCCCCAATTATTCAGGCTTATATAGGGTGATTTAAGTACAAATTCGCGCCAGTTGGAGAGAAAATCGTCGCAATAGGCCTTTTGAACCGATTTTGGTTTGTAAATCGGAAATACAAAATGAAGGTCGGGATGTGCAAGTTTTGCATATTTTTTACACGAAGGGCAGGTTCCGCAGCTGTCATTTAATGTCCGGTTACGGCACGAAATATACTGGGCGTAGGCCAGCGCAAGCGCCATTTTGCCATTCCCTTCGGGGCCCGAAAAAAGTTGCGCGTGGCTAATCCTTTCTTCGTGAACCGACCGGATAAGCCTGTCAATAATCTTTTTTTGTCCGATTATATCTTTAAAAAA
>CAZMDP010000060.1:0-7966 GCA_964565015.1 uncultured Prolixibacteraceae bacterium
ATAAAACCTGCGGCCTGCCTCACCCCGTATTGCCATATAAACCTGTTCGACTACCTGTGGATTAAATCCAAACTGGTTCAGCCATTCGAACAAAACCTGTTTTGGGTGGGGCAATTTTAAAAGCGCCGAAATCACTATTTCGGGATTTGGGCTATCGGCGACGGTTATTTTTTTTATTTGGCGTAAAACCTCTGTCATATAAAAGTCTTCTGTGTCGCGCAGGTTTGAAATGGTAGCTGCGAGATTGCTCCTGAATGCGGGATTTAACCGGACAAGATCGGGAATAATGTTGTGGCGGATAAAATTGCGTTGAAAAACTGCCTCATTGTTGGTTTTATCGGTGCGGTACTCAACATTTTCCGAGCGACAATATTCTTCAATTTCTGCGCGGTTGGTGAAAAAAAGCGGCCTTATCAGATGCCCTGATTTAGGACGGAACCCTGTTAAGCCTTTGATACCGGTTTTTCTGACAAGGTTAATAAAAAACGTTTCGAGTAGGTCATCGGTATGGTGGGCAGTTGCCACAAATTCAAATTTGCCGTTTTCCCTGATTTCGTTAAACCATTTGTACCGTAGTTCCCTGGCTGCCATCTCGATCGAAATTCCCATCATGGCGGCATACTCGCGTGTTTCGAAACGATTCGAAAACAACTTAATTCCCAATCGATCGGCCGTTCGTATAATAAGAGCCTCATCCCCATCGGAATCTTCGCCCCTGAGCTGGAAATTGCAATGGGCTACGGCATAATTAAAACCGCATTTTTCGAAAAGGTGCCACATCACCATCGAGTCGATACCTCCGCTAACAGCGAGAAGGATCCTATCCCCCGGAGCGAAGAGGTTGTTGCGGCTTATAAATTCACGGAAACGGCTGATCATTTGTCGAGTTTCAGTGTAACTGCAAGTTTGCAAATATTGAGTATCACTTCAACGGCTTTTTCCATGTATTGAACCGGAACAAATTCGTAAGGGCCGTGAAAATACATTCCCCCGGCAAAAATATTCGGACAGGGCAAACCCATATACGATAAGCGCGCCCCATCGGTTCCACCCCTGATGGCTTTTACTTTTGGTTCAATTCCGGCAGCGAGCATTGCCTGCCGGGCCAGATCAACCACATAAATAACCGGTTCAATTTTCTGGCGCATATTATAGTATTGATCGGTCATCTCAAGCTTGATGAGGGATGTACCATATTCTTTGTTAAACATTTCTACAATATCCGCAAGAAATTCTTTTTTATGCTGAAATTTCAGAAAATCGTGATCGCGGATAATATATTCAAGTTCGGTATAATCAACCGTACCGCGAAATGAAGTAAGATGAAAGAAACCCTCATATCCTTCGGTATGTTCTGGCCTCTGGTCGGGCGGCAGCATCGAAACAATCCGGTTGGCCAACACAATCGAGTTGATCATTTTGTTTTTAGCCATGCCGGGGTGTACACTTTTCCCCTGTATTTTAATTACTGCCCGGGCTGCATTGAAGTTTTCGTATTCAAGTTCTCCGATTTCGCTGCCATCAAGGGTATAAGCAAAGTCGGCACCAAATTTCCCTGCATCGAAATGGTCGGCGCCCCGGCCGATTTCCTCATCAGGTGTGAAGCATATCCTTATTTTGCCATGTTTAATCGAAGGTTCGCGGATCAGTATCTCCATTGCCGTTATTATTTCGGCAATTCCGGCTTTGTCGTCGGCCCCGAGCAAGGTGGTTCCGTCGGTAGTAATCAGATCGAGCCCAATACAGTTGCCAAGTTCGGGGAACTCAGCAGGATCGAGGATTATCCCTTTTTCATGGTTCAAAAGAATTGGTTTCCCATCATAGTTTCTCACCAGGTTTGGTTTAACGTTTTCTCCATTGTAATCGGGGCTTGTATCCATGTGGGCAATAAACCCGATTACCGGAACATCATCATCCGTATTCGCCGAAAGAGTAGCGGTTACATAACCATTGATATCGGTTTCCACCTCGCTCATCCCAATCATACGGAGTTCGTCTGCAAGGATTTTCGCAAACGCAACCTGTAGCTGGGTACTCGGGACGGTTGAACTTTCGGGGTTCGAGGTTGTATGCATGCGGGCATACGCCATAAATCTGCTGATCAAATTATTCATGGAGAGTTCTTAATAAATTCTATACATCATCGGTCCTGAAAGAAAATCCCATCCTTTTACCGGTTGCAATTTTCGAATGGCTAATCTTTTCCTGCATCTGATCGACCGTAGCAATTTTTATCTGTTCGTAGGGCGGAACCAGCAAATCGAACGATATGGAATATTCGATGGCTGTTTCAACAATTTCCCTTAATATGCCGGGAGAGATGGTGTCAATAGCAAAATCCTTGACCAGTTCGCCCGACTGTCTTTTCCCTTCAACGAAAAAATGTTTGTCCTTGTTGATAAAGATTCGTGCCACCAGGTACCCGAGGTCGTTGACGCGGTTGTATTTAAACGAGTCGG
The DNA here is from genome assembly GCA_964565015.1 of uncultured Prolixibacteraceae bacterium. GTDB lineage: Bacteria > Bacteroidota > Bacteroidia > Bacteroidales > Prolixibacteraceae > UBA1413. The sequence continues at coordinate 2,460 of CAZMDP010000060.1, forward strand.
CCAGAAAGTTGTAAATCATAATCATTCCGCAATAACTGCGCAACGGATCATCCTCAACATACTTGATCTTATTGACCGGGTGCTTGTTGTCGAACTCAAAAACATTGGAGTGCATACTGAAAAGCAGAAGGTCGCCACCGATCTTAAAATCCATTTCAAACGGGCCACGTTCCTGATATTGAGGCAGGTTGTTTTCCGGAATCTGGCCTTTGAGTACTTTAATATAGTCTTTTTCGAGCTGTTTTAAAACCTTTTTCAGGATAAGAAACGATTCGGCAGTGTTGTTGAAAACCTGCTGCTTGACATTCGATTTTATCACATAAGCTTCGAGCAGCGAAGCACGGTATTCTTTTGTATCCATAATACGCTCCGGTTTTTTGAACTACTAAAGTACTGAAACATCGGCACACAAAAAAACAGCGGCCATTGATCCGCTGTTTTTAATATATTAACTATTAAAATTCGACTTAATAAGCAACTGCAAACAAAACCCTTTTCGACGATGGTTTGCCCGAAAAGATACATTTACCTTCTTCAGGTTCAGCATCAATCGGGATACAGCGGATGGTTGCCTTCGTTTCGTCCTTTATCCGTTTTTCGGTTTCGGCTGTGCCATCCCAGTGCGCCGAAACAAATCCACCTTTCTCCTCAAGTATTTGCCTGAATTCATCCCATGTATCGGCTTTTCTGATGTTTTCGTTTCTGAAACTAAGAGCTTTCCGGTATATGTTTTCCTGAATTTCGTCAAGCAGCGCTTCAATTGTCTCATCAATGTTATCAACTGGCAGCACCTGCTTTTCGAGGGTGTCGCGACGGGCGAGTTCAACTGTTCCGTTTGCCAGATCGCGAGGTCCCATGGCCAAACGCACCGGTACTCCTTTTAATTCGTATTCGGCAAATTTCCAGCCTGGCTTTTTATTATCGTTATCGTCATACTTAACGGTAATTCCCCGTGCTTTCAGCTTTGGAATAATTTCATCGGCTTTTGCTGTGATAGCGGCCAACTCTTCCGATTTTTTATATATAGGAACGATAACTACCTGTAAAGGGGCAAGTCGGGGTGGCAAGACCAACCCGTTGTCGTCGGAGTGGGCCATTATCAGTGCGCCCATAAGCCGGGTGGATACGCCCCATGAAGTTGCCCAGACATATTCCTGTACACCCTCTTTATTGGTGAAAAGAACATCAAATGCTTTGGCAAAATTCTGGCCAAGAAAATGGGATGTTCCGCTTTGAAGGGCTTTACCGTCCTGCATCAGAGCTTCGATGGTATAGGTATCAACAGCTCCGGCAAAACGTTCGTTTTCCGATTTTACACCTTTAATTACAGGCATGGCCATCCACTTTTCGGCAAATTCGGCATAAAGGTTAATGATTTTTATGGTTTCTTCTATCGCTTCCTCTTTTGTTGAGTGTGCGGTATGCCCTTCCTGCCAGAGAAACTCAGCTGTGCGTAAAAACAGCCGTGTCCGCATTTCCCACCTTACCACATTTGCCCATTGATTGATAAGGATTGGCAAGTCGCGGTGCGATTGTATCCAGTTTCTGTATGTATTCCATATTATGGTTTCCGATGTGGGCCTGATAACCAGTTCTTCTTCAAGTTTTGCGTCAGGATCGATAACCACTCCTTTACCTTCGGAGTCATTCATCAGGCGATAATGTGTAACTACGGCACACTCTTTGGCAAAGCCTTCGACATGGGCCGCCTCGCGGCTGAAAAATGATTTGGGTATAAATAGAGGAAAATAGGCATTAACGTGCCCGGTATCCTTAAACATCTTATCGAGCTGGGCCTGCATTTTTTCCCAGATTGCATACCCATAAGGTTTGATTACCATACATCCGCGAACGGCTGAGTTCTCGGCGAGATCGGCTTTGATTACCAGATCGAGATACCACTGCGAGTAATTTTCACTTCTTGAAGTTAATTCTTTGGCCATTTTATTATCTTTGGTATAAAATTTGCAATTTATTAACGAAATTTTTGCTTGCAAAATAAGTAAATTAAATTGATAAAAAGTGTTATGGGAGGATATGTTATGAAATCGAAAATTATCATATTATTTGCTTTTGCATTGATAATCAGTGCATGTAGTACCGGGTCGTATGTCGCTTCCTCATGGGTTGACGACATCTACTTCAGCCCGGGGGATGTTCCTCCCCCAATGGTTGTAAACCAGAATGAGCAAACGAAAAAAGATTTGAGGAGCAAATCTGCCGATAGGGTTATCATAAGTGAGATCAGGGACAATAACGAAGGCTCGAAAACCATGAACAATTATATTTTCGATGGCCAGGATGTAGGAACTTATCCCGATGCACAGTTGTATAACCTCGATCAGATGGCGCTTACTGGAAGCGATACCACCGTTTATTACGATGAAAATGAGGTCAAATACGTAATCAACAACTATTTTGAAGGAGATAATATTGACTTTTCTTACCGAATTCGCCGTTTCCATCGACCTTTTTTCTATGATCCTTTCTATTACGGTTATGGATGGGATCCATGGTACTACCCCTATTCCGGTTTTGGCTGGTCGTTTGGCTGGGGTTGGGACAGCTGGGCATGGGGTTCATCGTGGGGCTGGCCGTATTATAGTTGGGGCTATCCCTATTATGGTTGGTACTCGCCTTATTATAGCTGGTATTCGCCATATTACAGCTGGTATTCGCCTTACCGTTACTGGGCATGGGGAGGTTATCCCTATTACGGAGGTTACTGGGGTAACATACGTTACATAAACCGTGAAGACTACCGATATGGCCCACGCAGGGATTTCAATACTTCGGCAGTTTACGGCGATACCGGATCGCGCAGGTCGGGAGTTTCGGCAATTGGGAATAACGATGCACCGTTGAAGAGTGCAAGGCCCGGAATGTCAGAAAATAACGAAGATTGGCGCAGGGGTACTTCCATATCCGGAGTAGCCGGTGGCGGCCGTCCGTCGCGTGAAGGTATTACTGCAAACGGGCAGGACAGCCGTACACATACCGAATTAAGAAGGGATATTTCTGAATCAACAACACGTAGCAGATATACAAGTTCTACGGTTGAAAGGGGAAATACCGGTCAGGGAGTGAATGTTCGCGAAGGTCAGGCTGTAAATGGTTCAAACCGTCAGGAAACCACTACCCGAAACTATCAGAATACTCAGGGTACCTATACAAGACCGGTTACTACCAATACCAATGCGGTTCGTCAGGGAAGCGAATATACACCGAGCTACAATCAGCAGCGAACCATCAACAGGTCAACTTACAATGTTCAGGGTACTACACGGCCAACAACAGGTAATCAGGAATCGGTAACCAAAAGCGCTACCACTCCATCGTCAACATATACCCGGCCGGCAAGTACCTCGACCGATGCAGCACGTACTTACCGTACTACCACTACATATAACCGCAGCAGCAGTTCGGGAACCTCATCAGGAAGCAGTGTGCGACAGGTAGCACCTTCGTCAGGAAGCAGTTACAGTGCACCCGTTCGTAGTAGCACACCTTCTTCTTCCGGAAGTTCCTATTCGGCTCCTGCCCGCAGCAGTTCACCATCTTCTGGTAGTTTCAGCCCTGGCGGTGGATCTTCTTCGGGTTCTTCCGGTGGCGGAGGCAGCCATTCAGGTGGAACAAACAGCAGCAGCGGAAGGCGTTAATTCTTCGCTCTGCAGTTCTTATATTTCCTTATTGATTAATTTGTAAGCCATGAATAAGAATTTATTGATTATTGGTTTAATAGTCCTTTTACCCTTATTGGGTAGTACACAGGATTTTGTTGATGCTTTGAGGTATTCAACAACCCGAATTGAGGGAACTGCCCGGTCGGGTGGTATGGGTAATGCTTTCGGGGCTTTAGGGGGTGATTTCACTTCAACAGGCATAAATCCGGCCGGTTTAGGCATTTATCGCTCGGGCGAGTTTGCATTGTCGCCCTATTTCGGAAGGACCGATGTTGACGCCTCCTATCTGGGTTCGACTATGAACGATTATAAATATAACCTCAGGTTCAGTAACCTAAGTTATGTGGGTACCATCAGGGCTGGCAGCGGTGGATCAGGACTGGTTGGTATCAATTTCGGAATCGGGTACAACCGGATGAACGACTTTAACACCAAAATGATGGTGCAGGGAGCCAGGGCAAATTCGTCGTTTCTCGATTATATAGCCGAAAATGCCAACTATAACGACTGGAGTAATTTTTATGAAGAGTTGGCATGGAAAACCGATCTCCTGCTTCAGGACCAGCAAACAAAAGAGTACTGGCACGATATACAGGATGCCGGATACGGGCAAAGCCAAAGGAAAAGTTACCGTCAATCGGGTGCTCTGGATGAATACACCCTCGGGCTCGGATTTAATTTTGGTCACCGATTCTATCTTGGTGCATCTTTCGGAATTACCGACCTCTATTTCAAGGAATCGACAACTTTGCGCGAATGGGATGCGCAGAACAATATCCCGTTTTTCAATGAGTTCAGTTTCGGAAGTTCGCTCAGGACAACCGGAACCGGATATAATTTCAAATTAGGCGCCCTGTTCAGGCCTATCGAAAATGTACGCTTAGGTGCAGCCATTCACACGCCCACATTCTACAACCTTCGCGACAATTTTGAAACCTGGATGACATCTTCGATTACTTATAGCGACGGAACAGAGAATTACGATGAGCAGTCGCCTTTACTCGACTACGATTACAGCCTTGAAACTCCTTTCAAAGCAGTGTTCAGTGGAGCGGTAATTTTGGCTAAAAAAGGGCTGATCAGTCTCGACTACGAATATCTTAATTATGGAAAAGCAAGGTTGCGGGATGGTGGAAATGGTAATGAATTTATCGAACAGAACAACGACATCGCCGAGTTGTATAAACCCGTTGGTAATATCAGGCTCGGGGGTGAATATAAATTAAATGATGCATTTGCACTGCGTGCAGGATTTGAGCATTATCCTTCGGCTTTTAATGCAACGGCATTTAATGCTTCGCAACCAAATGCCGATAACCATTTCAATACATATTCGGCAGGATTCGGATACCGGAGCGGCGGATTTTTCCTCGATCTGGCCTATCGATACAGTGTATCGGCAGAAAATAATCTGTTGTATCCGGCGCCCATGACAAATGCTTATCCGAAGCCAACCATGGCGAAATTCGATAAATACACCAATAAGGTATTGTTGACCCTTGGGTTCAGGTTTTAATCGAAATTTAAATCATATAAGAAAAACAGCGTCCGGAATAATTAATTCCGGGCGTTGTTTTTTTATAGAAGATGAAGGTACCTAATTTAATTTTTTGCTTTCAGACATTAAACCTTCCTTTCAATTTGTATTATGTGAAGGTTTTTCAACTATTTTCGACCATATTTTCAACTATGGATCCGATAGGCCAGGCTATTTACAACTATTACTTTTTTTATGACCATGAGAAACTTATGGTTGAAAGCAACTATACCGATGAAGAGGAGATTGATCCGGCATATTTTTTCAGGACGCTCGAGAATATGCCT
>CAZMDP010000061.1:0-7950 GCA_964565015.1 uncultured Prolixibacteraceae bacterium
GGCCTTAAAATCTTAAGTGTGATGATAACGCCCGATAATGAGGAACGCATTCCCATCGTTCCTTTGAAAGCATCGGCAGGATACCTCAATGGGCGTAGCGACCCGGAATATTTCGCCAAATTGCCCCATTTTTCGATGCCAGTGCCGGAGTTGTCGTTTGACAGGAGTTACCGCGTTTTTCAGATAAAAGGCGATAGTATTCTGCCTGTTCCGCCGGGCTCCTATATTTTTTGTGAATATATTGAAAATGTGGGATCCATCCACGAAGGGAAAACGTATGTATTGATTACTGCCGATGAAGGTATTGTTTACAAAAGGGTTTATCATCGTAGCGAGCGGGAATTATTGCTGAAATCGGATAATCCTGAATACGCGCCTTATACCATTGGAACCGACACTCTGCTCGAAATCTGGAGGGCCGTGGGATATTTATCGTTCGATCTGCCCGATCAGGATGCCGTGCAGGTTCAGAAACTGTCTTCTGTAATTTTCAAACTTGAGGAAGAATTAAAAATGCTGAAAAGTTTGAAAAAATAGGAGGTCTGAATTAAAATAAAGATAGCCTGTTGCTGATGCCCCCAAAACTAAATCGTGAACAAAATTCTTTATGATCAGGGTGAACTATGAGTTTAAAACGCCCATCAACCCTGAATTGTTTTAATAACCATGAATTACCACAAAATGCTGGCTTACAAATAAGGTAAGCATGATCTGATTTTATTAAGTTTGCAACCATAATCCATGTTCTTATTTTAAAATGCAAATTTCTATGACATTCCCTTCCAGAATAAACCATATTGCCTGTATCGGTGCAGGTTACGTAGGTGGGCCTACCATGGCCGTAATCGCCAAACAATGTCCTCATATAAGGGTAACCGTGGTTGATGTTAACCCGCAGCGTATTGCTGCCTGGAACGATCCCAACCTGGATAATTTGCCAATTTATGAACCCGGCCTGGCCGAAGTGGTGGCCGAAGCCCGGGGACGCAACCTCTTCTTTTCGACCCAGATCGATGAGGCAATACGCGATGCACAAATGATTTTCATTTCGGTGAATACGCCCACAAAAACTTATGGAATGGGCAAAGGAATGGCAGCCGACCTGAAATATGTGGAACTGAGCGCCCGCCGGATTGCCGAAATTGCCAATGGAGATAAAATAATCGTCGAGAAATCGACATTGCCGGTAAGGACGGCGCAATCGATCAAGCGGATACTCGAAGCGTATGATACACCCCATACATTCAGGGTTTTGTCGAATCCCGAATTTCTGGCTGAAGGCACGGCAGTTATGGATTTGCTCGAACCCGACCGTATATTGATTGGCAGTGAAGATGATGAATTGGGCAAAATGGCCGAGCAAGCTCTGGTTGACATATACGCCAACTGGGTGCCTGCCCACCGCATCATTACCACCCGGATATGGAGCAGCGAGCTGTCGAAACTAACGGCCAATGCCTTTCTAGCGCAACGGGTAAGTTCTATTAATGCCATTTCGGCGCTGTGCGAAAAAACCGGTGCCGATGTTGACGAGGTAGCGCACGCTATTGGCATGGATAGCCGGATTGGGCCTAAATTTCTGCGTTCATCGGTAGGTTTTGGCGGGTCGTGTTTTCAGAAAGATATCCTTAACCTGGTCTATCTGTGTCGTCATTTCAACTTGCCTGAGGTGGCCGATTACTGGGAGCAGGTAGTAAAAATTAACGATTACCAGAAACGCAGGTTTGCCCGCAACATCATCGAAACCCTTTTTAATACCGTTTCGGGGAAGAAAATAGCCTTCCTTGGATGGGCATTTAAGAAAGACACCAACGATACCCGCGAAAGTGCCGCCATTTACGTGGCATGGGAACTTCTCCAGGATAAAGCCGAGATTCATGTGTATGACCCGCGCGTTTCGCGTGAACAGATTTTGACCGATATACATTACCTGGCCCGCCAGCTCCAGGTTTCAGATGAACAGGTGCAGGAAATTCAAGGCGGTATAACCGTTTACAGCGATCCATATCAAGCAATGGAAAATGCCCATGCGATCGCCATCCTTACCGAGTGGGACGAATTTAAAACTTATAACTGGCCTCAGGTTTACAAAAATATGATGAAGCCTGCCTTTGTTTTCGACGGTAGGAATATTCTTGATGTGGTAACGATGAATAACATTGGTTTTGAGTACCATAGTATCGGGCGGTGAGATTAAAATATCAGCAAAACTTTAATTTGAATTTGTTATATTTCGAACAATAAAAATCAAGTAAAATGAAACGAGCCCCGATAGACCTGGGCGAGTTCTCCCGCCAAAGCGGGATAGGCTATACCTTAGAAAACAAACAATTTTAATCGTATGAAAAATCAACTTATTCTTATCGTAATCTGCCTGTTGGCAATGTTTTCGTCAAAATCGTATTCCCAAAGTAATTTTTCAAGCCCATTAATTGGTGTTGGGGTTGTTGTAAGCGACCTTCAGAAATCGCTGAATTTTTACATCAACGGAATTGGAATGGTAAAAGAAGGCGAGTTTTCGGTGAATTCGGATGTTGCCCGAAGGACAGGTTTAACCGGGGGTATTCCGTTCGATGTGACTGTATTGAAACTCGAAAATTCGCCAGTAGCCAACCAGTGGAAACTGATGAGTTTCGGTAAAAAGCCCAAAGGGAAAAAACATAAGTTTATCCAGGATGATTTCCGGATGCGCTATATCACCATTACTGTGAAATCGCTCAAGCCGTGCATTGAAAGATTAAAAATGATGGGTGTTGAATTCCTTGGGGAAACTCCTACACAGTTAAGCGAGAATAGTTACTTTCTTCTGGTGCAGGACCCCGATGGAACCTTTGTTGAGCTGATTGGCCCGATGGAATAAAGGGCATTACAAAGCATTTGTTATGTAACCCGATCCTGCGGGAAGCGATTCAATTATATAATCCCCGATGGTCGAAAAACATGACCATTTTCAGAATTCATGTCGCTGAAATTGCCTAACTTAACCGGAAAATCAAAACACCGTCAGCTATGGTAAAAATCAGCAGGCAGGAGGCTCTGGATTACCATTCATCAGGGCGTCCAGGCAAAATTGAAGTAATACCCACCAAACCCAACAGCACCCAGTACGATCTTTCGCTCGCCTATACACCGGGAGTGGCGCAGCCATGTTTGTGCATCAAAGAAAACTACGACGATGTGTATCGTTATACGGCAAAAGGGAATCTGGTTGCCGTAGTTTCGAACGGAACGGCGGTACTCGGGCTGGGTGATATCGGCCCCGAAGCCGGAAAGCCGGTAATGGAAGGAAAGGGCGTCTTGTTCAAGACTTTTGCCGATATCGATGTGTTCGATATTGAGGTCAACGAAAAAGATCCGGAGAAACTAATCGAAGTGGTAAAGGCCATTGCACCCACTTTCGGGGGAATTAATCTCGAAGACATAAAGGCCCCCGAATGTTTCGAAATTGAAGACCGGTTGAAGAAAGAACTTAACATTCCGGTTTTTCATGACGATCAGCATGGGACGGCCATTATTTCTGGAGCAGCCCTGTTAAATGCCCTCGAACTGGTTGGGAAAAAGATTGACGAAATACGTATTGTGGTCAATGGGGCAGGTGCTTCGGCCGTTTCGTGTATCCGCCTTTATTTCTCGCTGGGTGTAAAACCCGAAAATGTAGTGATGCTCGACAGCAAAGGGGTACTCAATACTTCGCGCACCGACCTGAACGCAATAAAAAAACAATTTGTAACCCATCGAAACATAAATACCCTTGCCGAGGCTATGGTCGATGCCGATATGTTTCTGGGCTTATCGGTAGCCAACGTGGTAACTCCCGAAATGGTCCGGAGTATGGCACCCGATCCCATTATTTTTGCCATGGCCAATCCCGATCCCGAAATTCCTTACGATGTAGCTGTAGCCGTAAGGCCCGACCTGATTATGGCAACGGGTCGCAGCGATTTCCCAAGTCAGGTTAACAATATACTCGGGTTCCCGTTTATATTGCATGGAGCGATTGATGTTAGGGCAAAAGCAATAAATGAGGTGATGAAGATTGCCGCTGTGTATGCCCTGGCTAAACTTGCTCATGAGGATGTTCCCGATATTGTGAGCCAGGCTTATAGTCTGAGAAATATTTCCTTTGGCCGCGAATACCTGATCCCCAAACCTCTTGATCCCAGGATGATCACAACGGTGGCGCCGGCTGTTGCCCGTGCCGCTATGGAAACAGGAGTGGCACGCTCACCTATTGCAAACTGGGACGAATACATCAGCCATCTTCAACGTAGGCTGGGCCTCGATAATAAGCTGGTGATGTATCTGCGCAGCCAGGCAAAGCAAAATCCAAAACGGGTTGTATTTGCCGAAGCCAACAATTTTAAGGTGTTGAAAGCGGTCGAAACCGTAATCAGCGAAAAAATTGCCCACCCGGTTTTAATTGGCAATAAGGAGACAATTTATCAGATCATGGATGAAAACAACCTTCATATTTCAGACCCTGAGATCATCGATATTTTTGAGCACGAACAGGAACCGTTGCGCGAAAAGTTTGCCCGATTGCTCTACGAAAAACGTCAGCGAAAAGGGATGACCCTCGAAGATGCCCGCGATTGTATGATGAACCGCGACTATTTCGGGGCAATGATGGTTGAAACCGGTATGGCCGATGCATTTATTTCGGGATTCTCGCGCAATTATGCCGATACCATCAGGCCGACCATTCATGCCATAGGAATAAACGAAAAGTTTAACCGGATTGCCGGTATGTATGTGATGATTACCAGGCGAGGTCCTATTTTCCTTGCCGATACCACTGTGAATGTACAGCCCAATGCACAAATTTTGGTCGAAATAGCCCTGCTTACGGCCAACGAAGTCCGAAAATTCGGGTTAGAACCGGTTATGGCTTTTGCATCGTTTGCCAATTTCGGATCGTACCACGGGCCGGGTAACCATCAGCATGTGAGGGATGCCGTTGCAATGCTCCACCGCGAATACCCTGAATTGCTGGTTGATGGTGAAATGCAGGCCAATTACATTTTCGACGGTGAGTTACGGTCGCGGAAATACCCGTTTACAAAACTGGCCGATAAAGAGGTGAATACCATTATTTTCCCCGATCTGACTTCAGGGAACATTCTTTATAAAACACTCCAGAGCTTGGGTACTGCCGAAGCAATAGGCCCTATCCTGATGGGTATGAAAAAACCTGTACATGTGCTTCAGATGGAGAGCTCTGTCCGTGAAATTGTGAATATGACCGCCATAGCCGTAGTTGATGCGCAGGCAAGTCAATTGAAACATTAATTTAACATCGGCCGCAAGCATGTTTTTACTACTTTCGTGAAATCATGTTTAAAGCCAGTTTTATGAAACTTATTCTTCCTGTATTATCTTTTATTTTACTGATAACCAGTTGTAATTCTCCTGAAGGGAAAAAAGGGCTGCCAATGTCGGGCAATCCTGTGTTCGAAGGTTGGTATGCCGACCCCGAAGCCATCATTTATGGTGACCGATATTGGATTTTCCCCACCTATTCGGCTGAATATGAGAAACAAGTACATTTTGATTGTTTCTCGTCGCCCGACCTTATAAACTGGACCAAACACGAGCGGATTATTGATACTGCCGAAGTAAAATGGGCACACCGCGCCATGTGGGCGCCGGGGGTAATCGAAAAGGATGGCAGCTATTATTTCTTTTTCGCCGCCAACGATGTTCATCCGGGAGAGATAGGGGGGATTGGTGTAGCGGTTGCTTCGCAACCTCAGGGGCCTTATCGTGACTTGCTGGGTAAGCCGCTGATCAACGAAAACGTTAACGGAGCACAGCCCATCGACCAGTTTGTGTTCCGCGATGTGGATGGAACATATTATATGTACTACGGTGGCTGGCGGCGCTGCAATGTGGTTAAGCTGAACGATGATTTTACCGGCCTTGTGCCATTCTCCGACGGTGAAATGTTTAAGGAAGTAACCCCTGATGGGTACGTCGAAGGGCCTGTTATGTTTATCAGGAATGGAAAGTACTATTTTATGTGGTCCGAAGGGGGATGGACAGGCCCCGATTACCGCGTGGCTTATGCCATTTCCGATAATCCTTTCGGACCGTTCGAAAGAATAGGTGTTGTGTTGCAGCAAGATCCCGAAATCGCCACCGGGGCAGGCCACCATTCGGTGCTGAACATTCCCGGCACCGATGAATGGTATATTGTTTACCATCGGCGCCCATTGACCGAAACATCGCCCCATCACCGTGTTACCTGTATCGACAGCATGGAGTTCGATAAGGATGGTTTTATCCTTCCGGTAAAAATTACCCATGAAGGAGTACCTGCAAGGCCATTAAAATAAACCGTTTAATTAAAAGGTATGAAGAAATGTTTTCTACTGATACTCAGTTTTTGGGTAATATGTATGATCCACGGTCAGGAACGGATTCTATCGTATAATTCCCGCATTGTTATCGAAGAAAACGGCTCATTGCTGGTTACTGAAGAAATTACGGTTCAGGCCGAAGGAATTAACATCAGAAGAGGGATATACCGTACCTTTCCTACCCGATACAAAGACGAAATGGGAACCCGTTTTAACGTTGATTTTGAAGTTGTCGATGTAATGAAAAACGGGACTTCTGAACCCTGGTTTACAGAAACTAAGTCGAACGGTGTTATAGTTTATATCGGCGACAAAAACAGTGAGCTTTCACCGGGTGTTTACACCTATAGTCTTCAATACCGGACAACCCGGCAAATAGGTTTTTTTAAAGATTTCGATGAACTCTATTTTAATGCTATTGGTGGAGACTGGGTTTTTCCTATTGATAAAGCCTCAGTAACAGTAGAATTGCCCTCTGGGGCGACGGTTATTCAGAAAGCTGCCTATTCGGGTTTGGCCGGAAGCGTTACTTGCGATTGCCGGATTGATGTCCGCGACAATAAAGTAATAATCGAAACAGAACAACCCCTATCGCCGGGCGAGCAGCTCACCTTTGCCGTTGCATGGCCTAAAGGCATTGTCAAAGAGCCTTCATCGGCAGCAAAAATTTCGACTTTTTTCAAGGATAACTTCCATGTTTTATTTGCCATTATTGGACTTGCACTGGTTGCTTTGTTGTATTACCGGGAGTGGAAAAAAGTTGGCAAAGACCCCCGGAAAGGCACCATCATCCCATTGTTCGACCCTCCGTCAGGGTTTACCCCTGCAGGTACAGCTTATCTGAGCAGACTCGGCATGAGCGAAAGGGCATTTACTTCGGCACTGGTTAATATGGCCGTAAAAGGCTACCTGAAAATCATCCAGAACAAGAAGAAATACACCCTCGAAATGGTATCGGCTGACACTTCTTTGTTGTCGCCCGAGGAGGAAGCCCTTGCATCGGTGCTTTTTGCAGGCAGGCAAACACTCGATCTCGACAATAAAAACCACACCATCTTTCAGTCGGCCAAAAACACAACCGACCGGAAGTTATCCTCAATAATGACACCGAAGTATTTTAAAATGAACACCAAATACCTGCAAAAAGGGTTTATTCTGGCTGTTTTATGGGTTGTAGCTGCCTTTTTGATATCGCCCGGGGTTGCCATTCCCATAATTTTATCGGTACTGCTTTTGGCTTTGTCGGGGCTTTTTACCTGGCTGATGAAAGCGCCAACTCCCGAAGGCCGCGCAATAATGGATGAAATAGAAGGCTTTAAAATGTATGTGGATGTGGCCGAACAGCAACAGCTCGACGCCTTGCACGAACCTGAAATGACTGTAGAGCGTTTCGAAAAATTGCTCCCTTATGCCATCGCATTGGGCGTAGAGAATAAATGGGGAAAGAAATTTGAAAATGCCCTGGCCCGGTCGATGCAGGAAGCACAAAGTTACCGTCCGGCCTGGTATGCAGGCGCTGGTGCCATGGCCTTTTCGCCTTCACGTTTTACTTCCGATGTGGGCCGTAGTTTTTCGTCGGCCATCAGTGCGG
>CAZMDP010000062.1:0-7930 GCA_964565015.1 uncultured Prolixibacteraceae bacterium
CGGCCTCTTCGGCTCTGGCGGCAAGTTTTGGGGTTAGCGCAATATTGTCCCATGCAACAGGTTCGCATATTTCGTATGATGGATTTCCGTGTTTATCAAGGTGTACAATTACTTCGCTGGTCGGCAGGGTCTTACCGCGCTGAACAAGGCCGGTTTTTATATGGTTTTGTTTCAGGAAAGCAAGGAGTTCCCTTCCTGCTTCATCGTCGCCTACCCGGCTGGCAAACCAGGGTGAAATTCCGAACCTTTTCAGATGAAGTGCAACATTCATTGGGGCGCCGCCCGGCTTCGATCCCGTAGGCAGCCGGTCCCACAACATTTCACCGAAACATAAAATATTATTGTTGGTCAGTTTCATCGTTCTCATTTTTTTGTTTACGCTTATAAAAGTATAAAATAATCGATAATCATTAAATATTGGGTATTTGTTTTTTTTCGAATTTTCCGATTTTCTGTTCGTAACGATGTAACCCACTAAAACATTGAATGTTAATTTTGTAAGGCTGTTCAAATTTACTTCATAGTCGAAAAATTTAGCGTATTCACAACAATTATGGCCGGTTTTGATATATTTAGCGCCGATAGTCGATCACAATTGAATTGAATAATTGAAACCATTTATTTTATGGAAACAAACTTTCTTACCGATCTGCTCTTACCCATTTCACTTGGAATTATTATGCTTGGCATGGGGTTATCGCTTGTTCCGGCCGATTTTAAGCGGGTAGCGCTTTACCCAAAAGCTGCAGCCATTGGAATCCTGAACCAGATTGTTGTCCTTCCTTTGGTCGGGTTTGTTTTGCTCCTGCTTATTCCGATGCGCACACCCGAACTTGCCGTGGGAATTATGATTTTGGCTGCATGCCCTGGTGGCCCCACTTCAAATCTGATAAGTCATATTTCGAAGGGCGACACGGCTTTGTCAATTACGCTTACTGCTATTTCAAGCCTGATAGTAGTGGTCACCATTCCTCTTATCGTAAACTTTGCCATGCGTTACTTCCTTCAACATGGCGAATATGTACCACTTCCGGTTTTCGATACCATAGTTAAGGTGATCATTATTACCCTGCTTCCGGTTTCTATCGGCATGTTTATACATGCGAAATTCCCTGCTTTTTCAGCAAAAATGAACAAGCCAGTTAAAATCATGTCGGGTATTTTACTTTTTGTGATTATTGTTGCAGCCATACTAAACGATAAGGAAAACCTCTTTAACTTTTTTGCTCAGGCTGGTCCCGTTGCGCTCGCGTTGAATATTGCCATGCTGGCCATTGGCTATTTCACGGCAAAAATTGCACGGCTCCATGTATCGCAAAGCATCACCATTTCAATTGAATCGGGGATACAGAATGGTACACTGGGGATCGCCATAGCCGCTACCCTGCTGCGGAATCCCACGATGACTATTTCGCCCGCTATTTACAGCCTGATCATGTTTATGACGGCCGGGGTCATCATTTTCTGGATGAACATGAAATACAGGGAGAGCAAACAACTGGCCGTATAATTTTCAATTATTTGTTCTTTACCCAGGTCCAGCCTTCTTTTCTGATGCCTTCATCAAGTCTTGGAGGAGGTTCACATTTGCCATTCAGAAAATCGAATCCCGAAAGGCAACACAGAAAAGCATCGAAATTGTGTTCAATGGCAGTGATGTCTGCTGTTGTGGCCATTTTAACCTGATATTTCTCCGTCAAATCCGGTAACATTCTATCTCTCTGTTTTTTATTTTCCCTGTTCTTATAGCCTGATGTGTTTATACTGTTGGCAATAAGGGTTGCTGCCGGATATACTTCAATCATTCCTGTTGCAAAATCTGTTTTATGATCCCAGACAACATCAATTGTTTTCCCGGTTCGATCGGCAATTTCCCCGATACGCTGAAGTGTAAAGAATGCAGTCCGGGCTATGCGGTCAGCGCTCACTTCAAGGGGAGTCTTCCTGAAGCGTTGATGGATGTTGATATCGGTTTGCCTTTTGAAAAAATTGGCCGGATCGGCGCCGATAGGTTGCCCTGCTTGATGTGAACAGAGTTTTTTTGCAAAAATTTCGGGCCAGCCAAGTGGCGAATCTATTGCCAGTAAGGTTTGGGTATCTCTATTAATCCACTCGCTCAGAATTTCAATCAGAGGGCTATGTTGTTCCCATATCCCGGTGATAATGATACCATTATCCGATAGTTCAGCACGAATTAGCCCGTTATTGACTTCCTGAACGGCACTATCCCAACCAATAATCTGCATCTATTTGTTTCTTCTGATTTTTGCCCCGCCCGGTAATACAAGGTTTAAAATAACGCCTACCACCGACGCAAGGCCGATGCCGCTAAGGCTGAAATTTCCGTAGGAGATAATTGCCCCTCCTATGCCCACTGTTAAAATTACGGCAACAATAACCTGGTTACGGGTTTCCGAGAAGTTCGTCTTACTGTCAACCAGGGTCTTGATCCCGATTGAAGCAATCATGCCGAAAAGCAATAGCATAATTCCGCCTAAAACTGCCTGCGGTATGGTTTTCAGGAACCCCGAAATTTTCCCCACCAGCGAGAACACAATAGCAGTGAGTGCTGCAATGCGAAGGATAAAAGGGTTGGTAACCTTCGTCAGTGATATGGCACCGGTAACCTCCGAATAGGTGGTATTGGGCACACCGCCAACTATTCCGGCCAGCGAGGTTGCAATGCCATCGCCCAACATGGTACGGTTTAATCCGGGTTTTTCGATAAAATTTTTGCCCACTACACCGCTTATGGCATACATATCGCCAATATGCTCGATAAGCGGGGCAACTGCCACCGGCAACATAAACAGTATGGCGCCCCAGTTAAATTCGGGTTTGCCAAATTGCGGAAGCGTAAACCAATTTGCTTCCGAGATAGCTGCAAAATCGACGTGCCCTATGAATATACCCGCAATATATCCGACGATAATACCGATAAAAATAGGGATCAGTTTAATCATTCCCCTGCCCAGAATTACGGTTCCCACAGCAGCAGCCAGACTGATAATGGCAAGTATCCAGTGCGTTTTGGCCATGTTTACGGCAACAGGGGCAAGCGATAAACCAATGATCATTATTACCGGGCCAATTACTACGTTGGGGAACAACTTTTCGATAAACCTTATCCCATAAGCTTTAACCAAAGCCGACATTACACCATATACAAGCCCAACAGCGATTATCCCTCCAAAAGTGCCAGGCAGTCCATAAAGTTCGGTCGATTTTATTATGGGGGCAATAAAAGCAAAACTACTGCCCAGGAACACGGGTACCATTCCTTTGGTTATTAAATGGAAAATCATGGTGCCAACTCCGGCCGTAAACAAAGCTACCGCAGGGTCGATACCAACCAGGAGCGGCACAAGAACGGTTGCTCCGAAAGCTACAAATAAAAACTGGATACCAAGTATGGTGTTGCGGAAGGTTAATTCTTCTTTGGTTTTAAGCAGATTGAGTTTCATACAATAATTATGTTTTTGGGAAAACAAAAAAACTTAGTTTTGGCAGATGCGCAACCAATGAATATAAATAGTTTTCAGAAGTTATTAACTTTTGTCATTCCAGGATAAAGAACGATCCGTTTCTTTGAGCGTGTATTGATTTCGATCATTTCATCATCATCGGGTTCGGGGGTATTACTGAAATAGAGGTTATAAGTTGCACCACGAGGCATCAGTAACCTGCAATTTGCGCCAGGGGGTATCCGTATATCTAAAAAATCGCAATAAGTTGTGTCATTCATCAGATAATCGGTGAGCATATTTACTGTAAGTGTATCGTTGCTTGTATTGTGCAGGGAAACTTTTTTGTATTGATTTTCATCCTCCGGAATATATACAAGATCGCCCCCTAAAAGGGCTGATAAGAAAAGCGAACCGGTTGTAATCAGCGCATTACCGACAATGTTGCCCGCCCTGTTTCCCTGAAGATTTTTGTGCCGTTGAGCACTCGCATCGTCATGTATATAACGACCGGTTGTACAGGAAGCATTAAGCAAAAACAATAATATAACCTTCAAAAATTTATTCATGTCCAAATATTTGTTACCCCAATCCATTAATAAGTCAGTTATTTATAGAAATGAATTACAAAGATATTGTCTGAATAGGTTGATAAATTTAAAAAAACCGTATTTTTGACGCCCGAAGGAGAGCTGCCGGAGTGGTCGATCGGGGCAGACTCGAAATCTGTTGTACCGCCTAGCGGTACCGGGGGTTCGAATCCCTCGCTCTCCGCTGAATGCCTGCATTATTTCTGCAGGCTTTTTTTATTTTTACGCCATTTGATTTATTCGAAAGTATTATGTCCGAATTTCTGAATAACCACACTTTCCAAACCAATGTTTTGTTTGAATACTGCGAAAAACTGATTTCAGGCGATAACAGCAGATTGCTATACGACCGCTATAAGGAATTTATCGAAAATGTTACTGCAGAGCAGGCAATGATGGTGCTCGATCGGTTATTGCAATCGGGAATTCCGTTTGACCTGGTTAAGAAGAATGTTGGAAAAATTATGAATGTATTTTACAAATCCCTTAATTCATCTGAAATTGAAACTATTCCCGATAACCATTTTCTGCATTTTATGATGCTCGAAAACCGCGCAATGGAAATTCATATGCAGGAATTAAAGGATTTGCTGAAAGTGCTTACTGACGCAGATATAAATAAAAGAATGAATTTATTGGCTGATGTTCGTGAAAAGGTGGAACAACTCAGGCCTTACGAACTGCATTATGTAAAAAAGGAAAATATCCTCTTTCCGCATATCGAAAAAAAGTTCCACGGGTTCCGATGCCTTCAGTTAATGTGGTCGTTCCACGACGATTTCCGAAAAAGTATAAAGTCGCTTTCAAGACTGCTCAACTCCAGAGAAGTGGATATGGATGAGCTGAGCCGTGAAATGGGGAAACTCTTTTTTGTGGTGTTGCCCATCATTTTCAGGGAAGAAAAAGTGGTTTTTCCGGTAGCGTTGTGTTACCTTGCGGATGAGGTTTGGCCCGAAATGCTTGCTCAAAGCGAAGAAATTGGCTGGTGTTATATCAATCCACCGGCATCGGAAAATATGAGGAAGACAGCAAAACGCAAACATGATGCAGGCATGGTAGATTTATCGACCGGACTACTGACGCCCGAACAGATTATCATGATGATGGAGGCCCTGCCGGTCGATATAACTTTTATCGACGAAAACGATGAAGTCCGCTATTTTTCAGGGATTAAGCACCGCATTTTTCCACGTTCAAAATCAATTATCGGTCGGAAGGTACAGAATTGCCATCCCCCGGCGAGTGTGCATATTGTCAACGAAATTGTGGATGCTTTCCGGTCGGGCGAAAGGGACGTGGCTGAATTCTGGATACAAATGAAAGGACGCTTTATTCATATCCGCTATTTTGCCCTGCGCGATGAAAGCGGAAAGTACCGGGGTACCATTGAAGTAAGTCAGGATGTAACCGGCATCAGGGCTCTCGAAGGCGAGCAACGTTTGCTGCAGTGGAAATAAACATCTTTTATTCCCTGCTTCGGAACGGAATGGCTGGCAACCCTTCTTTGTTGTATAGGTTTACATCATCGGGGTTGTTTGCCCATCCGTAACGCACTTCAACCGGATTTGGAACCGAATCCGCCCATACTTCCACCTGGTTATTCCCGACTATCTGAGCTTTTGCCCAGTGGTGTTTTCGATCGGCGCCAGCTAATGTAAAGCCTTTTACATAACCATACCGGTCTTTTACCATTAGTCCGCTACCCGTGTGGTCGAATGTTACAATTGCTTTGTTTCCTGCAAAATCAACTTTACTGAATTGCGGTCCTGAGTGTACAACATCTTTCCCATAGGCAATTTTAAGCGCATTTAGCGAAAGTCTCTTGCCCACATCCTGTTTGTTGCGGGGATGAATATCGTTTGCTTCGCCAATATCGATGGCTACGGCCATGCCCGTATTGGGCAGCGAAAGCGTCATCGTCTGGGCTTCCCTTAGTTCGGCCCATCCGCTTTCCGACGGTATGGAATCGGGTTTCATGTAATTGGCCAACTGTACAAACAGAAAAGGAAAATCGCCCTGTTTCGAGTGATTTCTCCAATCGGTAATCAATGCGGGAAATATGCGCCGATATTGTTTGGCGCGGCCTGCATTCGATTCGCCCTGGTACCAGATTGCCCCTTTTATTCCATACGGTACGATGGGATTGATCATTCCGTTGAAAAGCAGGGTAGGATAGGAGTTGGGGCCTATATTTACCGAAGATATGGTTGCTTTCGATATGCGGAATTTCCAGTCGCCCGAAATGTCCACCTTTTCGCTGCCGATAGCAATGAATTGATTTTTGGGATCGCCCCATATTCCGCCGTTTCCACCCGTATCGTGTACCCTGACTACCAGCATATTCGGACCAGGACGGAGATATTTTGCATCGATGGTATATATCCGGTCCTTGTCATATAAACCTTCGGTTTTGCCAACTTCAATGCCGTTAATCCAGGTAATATCCGAATCGTCAACCTTTCCAAGGTGCAGGATTACATTGCTTTTACTCTGTTCTTCGGTAAGCATGATTTCTTTGCGGTACCAAGCCACCCCGTCAATCTGGGCATATCCCTGCTCTTCCCAGAATTTTGGAACAACCAACGATTTCCAGTCGCCGTCATCCAGATCGATGGCGCTCCAAACGGGTTTGCCGTTGATCATACCCTTATCTTCGGAGGGGATGTTTCCTCCAAACAGTTGTTTCAGCCTGTCGCGTTGTTCCTGTTCGTATGTTTCCATGCCCATCGACCGCAGTTTTTTCAAGGGTTCGGCAAAGTCAGGGTCTTTTTCAATGGTTTCGGGGCTAATCCAGGTTTCGGCTACTGTACCTCCCCACGATGTATGAATTAAACCAATGGGCACATTCAGTTTTTGGAGAAGTTCACGACCAAAGAAATAGGCTACGGCCGAGAATGATTTGGCATTTTCGGGGGTGCAGACTTTCCATTCGCCCGATGAAATATCGTCCTGAGGGAATTGTGCAACAGTCCGCGGAACCTGAAATAGCCGGATATTCGGGTAATCGGCGACTGCAATTTCTTCTTCGGCATGGTTGCTTTGCGCCAGTTGCCATTCCATATTGCTCTGGCCCGAGGCAATCCAAACTTCGCCGATCATTACATTGTCAAAAACAACTTTGTTGCGGCCGGTTACTGTCATGGTGTATGGACCACCATAACCAAAACGCGGCAGTTTTACCTTCCATTTGCCATCGCGCCCAGTGCGTGTGGTAACTGTTGTTTTGCCGAGGGTTACGGTTACCTTTTCACCTGGGCTGGCCCATCCCCATACTGGTATTTCGATTCCTTGCTGAAGTACCATGTTGGAACTGAAAATTCGGGGAAGGGTGACATCGGCTGCTGATTCGTTTACAGAACCCATCAGCATAGCACAGAGTAATAATAGAATTGAAAATGACCGTTTCATAGCCCTATATTTTTTCCATCAAATGTAATGAAAATGCATTATAAGGTATGCCTAATCTCTTCGTTTACCCTGTCATTCAGAAACATTTTTATTAGCGACTGATAAGGTACATCCATTTTGCCAGCCAGCATTTTAATCTCATCAAGCAAATGCTGGGGCAATCGTAATGATATGGTTTTGGTACTTGGTTTCAAATTGGGCAAAACAACTCTTTTAGATTTTTTCCAGTCCACCAATTCAGAGGAATCGCTATTTGCCCAAAACTCCCTTTCCTCATCTTCGGTTTTAAAAACCGGTTTTTTTTTAAGTCTGTCCATAATATATTGCCCTTTCCTTTTTATTCATATCCCTTGCTGAAATGACCCGGATTAAGTTTCGTCAAATGGAAAACACTGTAAATAATTGTTTTACAAATATATACAAACATACTAATATAAATAATAAAAAACCTTATAACTATAACCTTTT
>CAZMDP010000063.1:0-3372 GCA_964565015.1 uncultured Prolixibacteraceae bacterium
CCTGAATGTTTTCCCTCCTACGCCGGGCAGTAACAAAAATTTCTTCGAATGTATTGTTCGACAGGAGTAAAATCCTGATGGGCTTCCCCGGAAGTTCATCAATTTTAACCTCTTTAGGTATCATTCCTACCGAACTGACCTGTAGTATAAAAGGTGGAGATTGTTGCACATCGATCCTGAATTTTCCATCCATACCGGCCACCGTAAAATTATTGGTTCCCTTTACCAGAATGGTTGCCGCTACAACCGGAAAATTTTCATTGTCAACTACCTGACCTTCAATAACATTTTGAGCCTGAACAATTCTGAAAATGGTGAATAATGAAACCAGTGAAAAAATGATTTTTCTCATAAATACAAGATGTCTAAATTTTGATTTTGATCAGATTTCGGCAAAAATAAAGACACCCTATAATCAGAGGAACAGTATAAAAACGTAAATATGTACTACGTCTTTTTGCTTAATTATGCTATGAAGATTAAAGAGGAAAATTGAAAGGTTATACTCTTTTGTTAACGGATATTGGAACATAACCAAATATTTGCGTTGCCGTTTGGCAGGTATTCAGGTTGCCCTGGCCTACCGCCCGCAACCATTTGTCAACCAAACCAAACGGATGGACTATCTCTTCGAGCTCAACGATAAATGCATCGCCGGGCTGTTTGTCCCCGAAAAGAAAAAGCGAAAATGAAAATGTAATTATTTTTCTAATTCAAAATTATCTTCCGGGTTTCTATCATACCATTATTATTAACTGCAAGAATATAGATACCACTGCTTAACGACCCTGTTGGAACGACTGTATCCGATTCAACCATATTTCTCCGGTAAACAACACGTCCCATCGAATCGGTCAAACTCAAAATAACATTCCCATAATCCGATAACCTAACAGCAAGCTGTTTATTGACCGGATCGCGATGTACATTCTCAATAAGTGAAAATTTCGGTTTGTCTGCCCGGGGAGCCATTCCGCTGACAATAGACGGGTTTATCAGTTCGGGATAGGCTTCTTTAAATGCCAGTAAACCATCCTTAAAATCATTGAGTGTGCCATTTGCATCAACTCCGTTCGAGGTCCAGGGCATTACCCCTTTCCAACCTTTTTTGTAAGCGCCAATAAACATTTGCGATGCCGGTGTAACCAGTTTTGGATTTGCAGCATCGTTAAAAACACCTCGCGCCGGATTCTCGCCAATAACACACGGTCGGTCGTTTATACCATAATCGGCAGGGCTTTTGTCCACAGCAAAATTTCCGAACCACTGCACTGTCCATCCATAATAATGGGGAGAATAAAAATCGAGCACTGCATTGGGTTTGTTGTATTGTGCCTTCAGGGCGGCATCGCTCCAGAAATTTCCTTCATATCTGGAGCTGTTCCATTTAATGGCGGCACTACCCAATGTAACCAATACCTGGCTGCTGTCGTGCACGGCCGATGCAACCCGGGCAACAAAGTACTGAAGCCTGGCCCACGGTATTTTGCCACATTCGGCATTCTGGTTTACCCATTCAATTTCGTTGCAAACATCAATCGACCACAGATAGGGATTGTTCTTGTACTTTGCCACAAAAGGGTTCACATAGTTATCGATAAACGAAGAAACTTTGTCGTCGTTTGTAATCATATTTCTCCAGCGTTGATACTTAGGGTGCGAATTTTTAAAATGATCGAACGACGTTAATGTGGCCTTGATGTAGATCCTGTTTTTCTCGGCAAGCCTGAACATGTCATCGAGGTGCGACCAGAACGCATTGGTAGCTCCGGTCACGGTTCCATCTTCCTGAATATTCAGCCCAACCTCTCCGTCGCAACTTATCCATATCCGCGTTGAATTGCCGCCTGCATCTTTGATGCGTTTAAATTCGGCATCCCACCACGAACTATTATAATTTCCGCCAAAATCGTTCCACCGGTTCCATGGGGTATTGGCACCATTCATAATAATCTCTTTACCATTCACCAGAAATTTGTTGCCACTTACCGTAATCCGCTGTGCGTATGATTGAAAAATGATTGTAACCAGAATGATCGTAAATAGGAAATTGGCTTTCATTTTAATCTGTTTTTATCGATTTGCGGTCAAATATAAGAGAATAAAACATTTTGACAAACCTTTTTAAACATCGTCCTGATTTACAGGCTTATATTGAAATTAGTAATGATTAGAATGAGCATAAATTTTTGATAACATTTTAAAACATAAACAAACCTACCTCTGTTAGGTATGTATTTGGAGTCATGAAAAAAATACTTACAGAACTAAAATGGGCATTCATATATTCGGCAATAGTGCTTGCATGGACAGGTATTGAAAGAGTATCGGGGCTGCACGGAAAAAATATTGCCAATCAGTACATCTTCTCTAACCTGGTTTATATCCCACTCACAGCAATGTACATTTTTGCCCTGCTTGATAAACGATTTCATTATTACAAACATAAATTCTCTTACCTTCAGGGATTTGCATCGGGATTACTGCTCACATTTTTTGCGCTTCTTATTTCGCCGGCTACACAACTAATATCCTATATGGTGATTTCGCCGCATTACTTCCAGAATGCCATTGATTATGCGGTTGGTGAGGGAAAAATGAACATGGTAGCGGCAAATGAATATTATAACCTTCAGACTTCCATAATACAAAACCTGATAACTACCTCTGTTTTTGGCATATCGGCCTCATCGGTAATTTCCTTATTTACCATGCAAACCCGGAATAACACGTGACAATATTAACCCTTGAATTAAGTAAAAACAAATGGTTGACCTTTCAAATGACTTTATATGGATCAGGTTTGAATATATAAAAATCAGAAAAAGCCAAATTATTTGAACGATCAAACAGATATGTTCAAATAATCAATTAAAACAATAAAATAATTATATATTTATATATCTTTATTTATTTAATTATCAAGCATTAACAAAATAACCGGTGATTTTTTTTGATTAATAAAATTGATATTGAGTAAAAAGCAACGTAAATTGTATGATTATTTTTCACTTTTTAAAAATTATAACTATGAAAAAAAATTTACTTGCACTTTTGGCTGTTGCATTCATTTCTTATGCAGCTCATGCACAAAACACTTTCAACAAAGGCGACAAAGTGGTGAATCTTGGCCTTGGTATTGGTAGTACATTGTATTCGGGCTCCTATTATACCAACAAATTTCCACCGGTTTCGGCCTCACTTGAGGTTGGTGTGAAAGATGAGTTGTTTGATGAGAAAAGTTCTTTAGGAATTGGCGGATATGTTGGTTACACAGGAGCCAAATGGGATTATATGGGTTGGGGCTGGAATTATTCGAGCATTATTGTCGGAGCTAGGGGTGCCCTGCACTACCAGTTGATTGACCGGCTC
>CAZMDP010000063.1:3382-7892 GCA_964565015.1 uncultured Prolixibacteraceae bacterium
GTACAATATTGTTAGCTCAAAAACTTACGGATCGTGAGGTTTATGTAATAATTACTCTACTACTGCAAGCGGGTTTACCTATTCGTGGTTTCTTGGCGGAAGGTATTATTTTTCAGACAGTTTTGCCGGATTACTTGAACTTGGTTATGGTGTATCATACCTTAATATAGGTGTAGCCTTTAAATTATAAGCATATAAGAAGTCCATTAAATTATCTCTTTAAATACATTAACAGTTGTATATTTGCCCTGGCACAGTGTGCCGGGGTATTTTTTAAATAATTGATTGCAATATGATGACAAAAAAATACACAATCACCAAATTGGTAAACTTTATAACCAGAATTTTTATTCTCAGCTTATTACCACTTCTGGTTTTTGCGCAGAACGAAACCGAAAAACCGGTATTTGTACCCGAACAAGGTATCGAGGGCAAAGACGTTATTTGGTGGCCAACGCCACTTACCCTGGTCGAAGCCATGCTCGACAAAGCCAACGTGGGTCCGGGCGATTTCGTGGTTGACCTTGGTTCGGGCGATGGCCGGATAGTTATCGAAGCGGCCAAACGAGGGGCAACTGCCGTGGGCATCGAATACAACCCCGATCTGGTAAGGCTTTCGGAATACAAAGCAAAAACCGAAGGTGTGGCCGATAAGGCCAGTTTTCTGAACATGGACCTTTTCGAATACGATCTATCGAAAGCAACCGTTGTAACCATGTACCTCCTTTCGGACCTGAACATGAGGTTACGCCCTTCGCTGCTGAAGCTAAAACCCGGAACACGCATCGTTTCCAATACATTTGACCTGGATGACTGGGAAGCCGATGAAAATATTACCATAACCACACCTTATCATTATCCCGATGGCTCTTTCAGGCACAACGTAACCAACCGGGGCTATTACTGGGTGGTACCGGCCCGGATAGAAGGTACCTGGAAGATGAACAACGGGACACTCAATCTGCGCCAGAAATTCCAGATGGTTGAAGGTACCTATTCCGATAATAAAAGCAAATACCCGGTTACGGGGAAACTAACCGGAAGCAGCATTGTCCTGAACATAGGCGACTATGAATACCGGGGAACGGTAGAGCAAAACGTAATGGAAGGGACATATATCCAGTCGGGTAATCATTCTGGCTGGAAGGCTGTCAGGCAGTAACCATTAAACCTGCCTGTTTAAGGAATTATCGCTCAACCATGATAAGGTTTTCGGGATTCAGTTCTGTTTCTCCGTTCCATCGATAAGCTGCCAATGCCTTTCTAATGGTAACGCATGCATCAACACAACACAGATTTTTACCGATAATATATGGACCCCGTCCCTGACAGTAATGGCCAAAAAATACCGGAGGTGCATCCTTAGGGTATATCTCATACTGAGGATAAATCTCGGGGGGAATGGTGTATTTGGGCAAATGAAATTTACTCTCGTACGAATAGTCATGAAATGTTTTCCCTTCGGGCGATTCCCACCATCTTATCCTGAAAAAACGGTGCCCGCGTTTCCGGTGGTCATATATTTTCAGGTCGGGTGGTAAAACCAGGTGCACACCCCTTGTCGTCTGTAAAATAGCCTGCGATAATTCCAGTTCGGGGTGAAGTACCAGGTCACGGAAAATGCTCCTGGGAATTTTACCTTCAGGTAATTGGTTTTTCAGGATGTTAATGTTTTTATCGCTCCAGTATGCATGGGCTATCCGAATTCCGCCCAGATCAATAAACATGGGTAAAGTTCTGAGCCATTTCCGCATCGATTTCCACTCTTCGGGGAAAAACTTATATTCCAAAACGGTTTTGGTAACCGAGGCATAACGTTTTCCCTTTTCCCGTAAAAGAGGTTCTTTCATTTCATTTTTCAGATGGTACAGTATATTATTGATCTCATGGTTCCCTAATATGGCAAAAGCTGCGCCATTGTCCACCATTTGTCTGATTATCTGTAATGTAAGCCTGATTTCGGGGCCACGATTTGTAAAATCGCCCACAAAAATGGCCTTTCTCTCCGGATGTTGGTAATATCCTGAGTTTTTTTCATAACCCATTTTTTTGAGCAACATTTTCAATAATCCTGCTTCGCCATGAACATCCCCTATTATATCGTACATTTTAAGGTCCGCTTTTGGTTTATAACGATTTACGGAGGATAACTTTTGAGCGGATCCTCATCTGCCCTCTTTTTTCACCTCTTGTAATTTCGAGAATCCGGTTCGAAATATCCTCAAAATCGGGAGCAATAGCAGTGAGGCCACCTTCCGCTACCTCTTTCAGGAGGGAATCGCCAAAGGTTACTATTCCGATATTTTCGCCCAATTTAAAATCTGAATTCCTGATTTGATTGATTAGGTTAACCAAAACTGTATCGTCGGGGACGAAATATGCCTCATACAGAGCAGGCCTCAATCCATCAGGGTTGCTACATATCAGGTAATCTATCTTTTCCTGTTCACAAAATCTCGAAAAGCCATCTTCCAATCCATTATTTTTTAAACCGTTAGGTGTAAGAAGAACCAGTCGGCAATATTTTTTTAATTGTTTGCGCAAAAACCTCAATGCTTCATATATATCTTTATCATGATCGTGATAAACACAGTGGTTCTTTGCCAATCCGTTAAAAGGCTTTCCAATCAGGCAGGTTTTTGAAACAGGTAGTTTACTTAAGAATAGATCGTATTTTTCGAGACCCTTGTAATCGATTATATACGATGTATATTCTCCGTTTTTATGTTCCAGTATCTCTTTAATCCTCTTTTCGGTGTTGTTATGAAAATATATGTCGGCAACCGACCGTATTGGTGAAGTGGCCACCAAAGCGTTATAAATTGATCCGGAATATTGGTTTAATTCACCAAATAATAAAAAGTAACGTTCGGTTACTTTCACATCGGTACTGGTTATATAATAGCCCTTGCCTTGCTGTCCAGAGATGATGCCCTTCGACCTGAGTTCATTAAGGGCATGCATAATGGTATCGCGTTTAAGAAAATTTTCGGTGCATAATTTATTTATTGAAGGGAGTTTGTCGCCTAAGCAAAGTGTTTTATTTTCAATAGCTTCGATAATAGCATTCATCACCTGCCGGTATTTTGGTACAGCAGATTTCGGATTAATATGAACGATACCTTTTGCCATTAGCCAGGTTTAAGTAAACAGAACCGCTAAATTAGCAATTTAAAAATGAGAACGGGTTAAAATTTGGTTATAAAAAAATATAAATTTGAAGATTCTCGAAAATTAAAAACCAAAAGGATGAAAACGATTATCGAACTATTTGAAACCAGTGCTGAAAAATATTCGGACAAGATTTACCTGTGGGAAAAACGCAACGGCAATTACCAGGGGATTACCTATAAGCAAACCCGACAAGAAGTATTCAGGTTTGCAGCCGGTTTGCTTAAATTAGGATTGCAGAAAGGCGACCGTGTGGGTTTAATTTCCGAGGGCCGGAACGCATGGATAATAAGCGAGCTGGGTATTCTTTATGCAGGTGGGATCAACGTTCCCCTTTCTGTCAAACTCGATGCCGCCTCCGAACTTAGTTTCAGGTTGAAACATTCGGGTGCCCGTATACTTATTGTTTCC
The DNA here is from genome assembly GCA_964565015.1 of uncultured Prolixibacteraceae bacterium. GTDB lineage: Bacteria > Bacteroidota > Bacteroidia > Bacteroidales > Prolixibacteraceae > UBA1413. Next base: position 6,965 of record CAZMDP010000063.1, read on the forward strand.
CGGAACCAGGCGCCGAAAGCCGAAGAAATAAGGGATATGCTACCCGAATTGGAATACATTATTTACCTGGACGGAAAAGAAAATAAAAAGAAAGGCGATATCGATTTTGAAGAGATTAAAAAGATGGGCGACGAACTGCTGGCAGAAAATCCTGAAAAATTGGATTCTGTCTGGAAAAACATTCAGCCCAACGATGTGGCCAACATCAGCTATACTTCGGGTACCACTGCCGATCCGAAAGGGATAATGCTCTCTCAGTTGAATTATGCGGCCAATACCATCCAGGCAAATACCTTAATGTCGATCGATTCGTCGTGGCGTACCCTTGCCTTGCTGCCGTGGGACCACTCGTTCGCACATACGGCCTGTCTTTATTGTTTCATGTACAATGGGGCATCGGTTGCTTCGGTCGAGCAGGGAAAAACACCTTTGGAAACCCTGAAAAATGTACCAAAAAACATTAAAGAATTCAAACCCCATGTAATGATGAGCGTACCGGCCCTGGCCAAAAATTTCAGAAAAAACATCGAATCGGGTATCAGGGCAAAAGGTCCGGTGGCCGAAAAACTTTTCAAGGCTGGGCTCAAAATTGCATACCTCTATAATGGAATTGGCTGGGACCGGGGCAAAGGTACCCGGGCATTGCTGAAACCACTTGTTTTGTTGTTCGATAAAATCCTTTTCAGCAAGGTACGCGAAGGTTTTGGTGGCGAAATGAGGTTCTTTATAGGTGGCGGCGCTTTACTCGATATTGAATTACAACGGTTTTTCTATGCCATTGGCATTCCTATGTGCCAGGGTTATGGCCTTTCTGAAGCCTCGCCGGTAATTTCGAGCAATGCCCTTCATGCTATTAAGTTTGGGTCGTCGGGCCGTCTGGTTAAATATATGGAACTGAAAATTGTCGATGAAGACGGGAATGAACTCC
>CAZMDP010000064.1:0-7881 GCA_964565015.1 uncultured Prolixibacteraceae bacterium
GTTGGCCGATCCGTCTTCGTTTACAGCATTATCGGCATTACCATGGTCGGCAATGATGAGCACCTCGTAACCATTGGCCCGGGCAGCTTCGACTACCTCCTTAACGCATTGATCGACAGCCGTAACTGCCTTATAAATAGCTTCATAAACGCCCGTATGGCCAACCATATCGCCATTGGCAAAGTTGAGCACCACAAACTCGGCCGACTGTTTGTTCAATTCGGCCACAATGGCGTCTTTCACTTTTGGGGCCGACATTTCGGGCTGAAAATCGTAAGTTGGGACTTTGGGAGATTGTATTAAAATGCGGCTTTCGCCGGGAAATTCGATTTCCTGTCCTCCACTGAAGAAAAATGTTACATGGGCATATTTTTCGGTTTCGGCAATGCGTATCTGTTTTAATCCGGCACGCGATACCACCTCGCCCATGGTATTGGTTACGTTGTCTTTATCGAAAATTACATTCACATTTTTAAAATCGGCTTTGTAGTTTGTCATGGTGTACCATTGCAGCGGCATGGTATGCATACCATATTCGGGCAGGTCTTTCTGGGTAAAGGCAATGGTTGTTTGCCTGAGCCTGTCGGTACGGAAATTGAAACAGATTACCACATCGTTTTCTTCAATTTTGGCAAGTGGGTTTCCTTTTTCATCGACCATCACAATGGGTTTTATAAACTCGTCGGTAACCCCTTCGTCGTAGCTTTCTTTTATTGCGGCCAGCAAATCGGTTGCTGGTTTACCAATCCCCTGGGTATAAAGATCGTATGCCAATTTCATACGGTCCCAGTTTTTATCGCGGTCCATGCCGTAATAGCGCCCAATCAGCGAGGCAAACTTACCGTTGGTACCTTTGAGGTTTTTAAGGTCATCCTCAACAAAACCATAGCCTGAACGGGGATCGGTATCGCGGCCATCGGTAAGGCCATGAATGTAGATATTATCTAATCCCATATCGGTACCTATCTGGCAAAGGGCAATCATGTGCGAACTGAGGGCATGAACTCCGCCGGGGCCGATGAGGCCAATCAGGTGAACCTTTTTGTTGTTTTCTTTAGCATACCGAAAAGCTTTGACAATCTGGGGCTCACTCCAAAAGGTGCGCTCTTCGATGGCTTTGGTTATTTTCACCATATCCTGGTAAATGATTCGTCCGGCACCTATGTTAAGGTGCCCTACTTCCGAATTACCCATCTGCCCATCGGGGAGGCCAACGTTACGGCCACAAGTGAGCAACTGCGAGTGCGGGTATTTTGCCACCAGTGAATCCATAAACGGTGTAGGTGCAGTTGCAATAATGTCGCGTTCGCTCCCGTCGCCAATTCCCCAACCGTCGAGGATGATCAGAATCGCTTTTTTGTAATTTGCCATGATATGTTGTTGTTACGTTTAACTTTCAGATTACCCGGACAAAATTATCGTTTTTTTCAGGCTTACACGATTATAATGTGTAAGGGTGCTATAATTGTTAACAAATTTTTCTCCAGCACACGCCAATTAATATTTTCCTTAAGAGTCCCCCTGATAAAAACAAAAGCCCGGATCAATAAACGCCCGGGCTTTAAGGAAGAAATGCTATAGGAACTTATGAGAGTAAGCCGGTTATGGAAAGGTTAAGGGTAACCGAAGTATTTGCCTTTACCGAAATATTATTCAGAACTATACCCGGAGTAAGGCTGCTCACCGACAAATATCCATGGTAATGAACCTTTCCTGATAAATCTTTACTGAAGGATGCCATGTGTATTTCGTAATCACCTTCTTCGATAGATAAAAGCTGGTAATCGGCATTCTGGTTTACCTTGGCGCTGGTTACAGCACCGGCAAACCTTATTTCCCCCTGACCCTGAGCCTGCGTTTCGGTAGCAGCACTGAAACTACCCTTTTTATACAGGTACACCACTACTTCTTTGTCCAACAAAAAACTACCCTGGACCTTTCCTTTCAGCGTACCGGTTTTTTCTTCCGAAACAATCCTGAATGAGTTTTTCAACTCTGTAGTACCAATGAAACTATATTCACTCTGGCTAACTGTTGTATTTCCCCTTGCAATAGCTTTCCGTAGGTCGAAATCAATTACAAGGACAGCAGCAGCCGACTGGTTTACCGAAATCGATTTCTGGATGTCGATCTCGAGGGTTTGTGATCCCGACGACCTTAAATCGTGTTTTTTGTTCGTCTTATCGAGCACATAACATCCAGGGGCATTGCCCGATGCATCGGCCATCATATCGAGAACAAGTGTAACTTTTGAATAATTTTTTGCTTTAACCTGTCCGTTAAAAAGGGTACGGGTAGTGCCATTCTGCAGCGCCGAAACATCAAATGTCTGTTTTGAAAACCCTTCAACCGATACCCCATCCACTTTTACATCGGCAACTGTAATAAAAGTGCCACTGATGGATGCGTCGTCCGATGGAGAATCGGTTATTTTCAGGGTCATCTGGCCAAATTCATCACCAGCAAAATCATCATCCTTTTTGCATTGAACAAATAATATGGCAACTAAAGCGAGGGTTAGTGCAAGAGTTAATTTTTTGCTTTTCATGGTTTCAAAGATTAATGTTAATGAATGAATTGCTTTAATTAAATAACTGACTATTAAGATTTATCCCTTATTTCGTTTCGATTACGGCGTATTTTGAGATTTTCCAGAATTCATCGGGATTTTCGATAACCAATGCCGAAATCATCCCGTCTTCGTAAATGAACTCATACGAATCTTCAGGGTGGTCGGTAATAATCTTAGCCGATTTCGATGCAATCGGTATGGTTTTAACCTCCCTGATGTCGAGTGTTGTAAAGTAGTCGTTAGTAAGGTTAGGTTTGATTGTTTTGGTCGAACCAATGCCCAGCAGACCTCCCGAGCGGTCGAGAATTCCGTGTTCTTTCAATTGCTTGAAGGTCCCCAAAGTGTACCATGCGGTATTTAACTGATTGATCTCATTTACTTTTTCGGCAATGACCAATTCTTTGGTTTTAATGGTTTCTTCTTTCTCTTCTACAATTGACTGATACTGTTCTACCCTGGAACTCAGATCGGCAATCTGATAATTTTTTTCTTCTATGGTGGACCTAAGCACATCAATCTCTTCGCTATTTTCTTTAAGGGTTTTGTTCAGCGAAGCTATCCTGTTTTCGAACGACCTCATTTTCACACCCGACTCTTTTAGCCGTTTTTCAAGGTCTTCGATATGTCGGCTGCTAGCGATCAACATACTGTCCATCAACTTTATATCGCGGAGAATTGCTGTTTTGCGATCGAGGTTCATCTCCTTTTCCGATTCGAGTGATAACTGACTTCTCCTTTTCTTTATAAAAGTTAAGTTATCATCTATCTCGTTAAAGGCTACAATCAGATCGTTGATGGTTGAATCACGGTAGTGCATCTCGTCCGTCAAAAACTCATTTTTAAGTTTCATGGCTTCAAGTTGCTGCGATTTCTGCAAAAGCAGATATACTCCGAATCCTGCCACCAAAACAAGGGTTAATAGTGCCACAATGGCAACCGGTTTAAAAATTTCTCTTTTCATAGCTTCATACTTTTAATTAACACATTATCTTTTTCTCTCTTTATTTTCGCGTTGTACATATTGAATTTCCCTTTCGAGGAAGTATATGAGATTTTCTTTGCTTGCTATCTCCTCTTCCAACTCTTTTACCCTCTCTTTGAGAATGTTGCGTTCCGACTCAACCTCTACAAACCTCTTCGATGTTACACACGAGGCCAAACAGGTTGTCAGTAACAAAAAACCAAATATCTTCAGCGTTTTCATGGCTCCAATTCTTTGGCAACAGGGGTAATTTGCCAACATTGATGCCAGCAATTGCAGATAACCATAAAATACTGATTTAATGACACTTGCATAGGGAGCCAATTTCCTCACTTTATCAATTTGATAGGGGAATTTTTATGATGAGAAAAAAAGGACAGAAACGTATGAAATACAATAAGAAAAAAGCGGTTGCAACAAATGCCACAACCGCCTGAATATTAATTTGGTTTGACTTTAACCTTCGTTTTCACCTTTAGCTTCTTTCAGCATCCTGTAAACTGTTGCCACCCCTATATCGAGTTTTTCGGCCACAATTTTCGGATTGTTATCATACATTTTCAGAAAAATCTGCACTATCCTGATGTTGTATTCCCTCAATGTAAGCTCCTCGCCAAAAGTATTTCCGGCAAAATTAACACCTCCTGTCATTATGTTTTCGGCCGATATTTCGTCTGAATCGGAAAGCACAACCGATAATTCGGCAATGGACTTAAGTTCCCTGACGTTTCCGGGGAAAGGGTAGGAAAGCAATTTATTGACTGCCGATGGGGAGAGGGTTTTGAGGGGAATCTTATTCTCGGTGCAAAAATCGTTGATAAATTTTTTGGCCAGTATAATGATGTCATTTCCACGTTCCCGCAAAGGAGGTATCTCAATTGGGAGTCCATAAAGCCTGTAATATAAATCTTGCCTGAATGATCCTTCCCTGACACTTTCGAGAAGGTTCTTATTGGTGGCCACAATTATCCGGCAATCGAAGTTTACCGGTTTGTTTGATCCAATCCTGACCACTTCGCGTTCCTGCAAAGCCCTGAGCAGTTTGGCCTGAATGGAGACTTCCATCTCGGCCAGTTCATCGAGAAACAAAGTACCACCGTTGGCTTCTTCAAATTTTCCGATTCGTCTGAAATTTGCACCGGTAAAAGCGCCCTTTTCATGGCCGAAAAGTTCACTTTCAACAAGGTCTTTCGGAATAGCTGCCATATTCACCGCAACAAATGGTTTTGAAGCCCTGTCGGAATTATAATGTATAGCTTTGGCAACCAATTCCTTTCCTGTTCCGGTTTCACCCGTAATCATTACAGTAATGTTTGTCTGAGTGGCACGTTTAATCAGGTCGTATATTTTTTCGACTGCCTGGCTGTTTCCTATGATGATTGATTTAAAGTCGTACTTTTTGCCAACTTCCCTGCGGAGTGTAGCAATTTCCTGCTGCATGCCCTTCCGGCTTCTGATGTTGCTGACGGTGTTTAAAAGCCTTTCGCGTATGTCACGCGACTTAACAATATAATCGTAGGCCCCATGCTTGAGGAGTTCAACCACAACCTCGATATCGTCCTGTTCCGAAATCAGTACCACGTTTATTTCAGAGTTATATTCCTTTATCTTCCTTAACAATTCGAGGCCTTTCATATCGGGGAGTCGATAGTCGAGGGTAATCAGGTCGGGATTTTTATGGAGATTATTGAGGCAGTCGGTACCATTCAGAAAAGTTTCAACCTCATAATCGGGATTAAGTGTCAGATTATGAACCAGTAACCTATTGTACCATTCATCGTCTTCAACAACAAATATTTTAAATGATTTGCCAGGTTCGTACATTAACGTATCGGATTTTAGTTATTCAACAAAAGTAGCAGATTCTATGTAAAATCTAATCTTTGTCAGTTTATCAGAATATAAATACCTGAAAAAAGTCCTGCCATTAATCAACAGCAGGACTTATCGGTGATGCATTCATGTCTCAGAAAGCAAAACCTGCATATATCTGAATTGATCGGTTTGAAGCATCCTCAAGGATCAACTTTGCATTTTTCCCTTCTTTGGCTACCTGACTGAGCCCAAGTTTGTAACCGAACCCTAAATAAATCGGGTTCAGGTAAAACCTCATTCCTCCCTGTAATCCGAAATCGGTCGAATTGAAATTCTCTTTTTTCAGATCGTTAAGAATTGAAATTGTGCCTGATCCGGTGATAAGCTTCGAATCGGTATTTGACCCCAGGAGAAATCCGAGGTAGGGACCTAACTGAAAATCGAAATCCCTTGCCAGATTGTAAACAAGGCTTACCGGAACCTCAAGATAGCTCAAATTTAAACGCATATCAGAAGTATAGGTCGTGGTTTCATAAACCCACTTCGAACCTTTTTTTGAAAACAGAAGTTCGGGCTGGACAGAAATTTTGTTGGACAGAGGTATACCAACAAATCCGCCCAAATGGAAACCCGGAATTATGTTTTTATCGTTAGCTCCATCGAAAGACAGGTGCGAAAGGTTCAAACCACCTTTCAAACCTTTAATAACATCCTGTGCCGTCAAGCGTTCAGCATGTAATACGAAAATTAAAACCGTGGCAAGTATATATTTTGCAATCCATTTACTTTTCATGACTAAAGTTTTTAATAATTATTGATTGATTCTACTTAAACAAACACACCATTACAAATTACCATCCTGTGCTTTTTTCTTCAGGTTTTCATCAGCAACAATTGCTATCTCAACCCTTCGGTTTAGCCTTCTACCGGCTTCGGTACTATTATCGGCAACCGGCAGGTCAAACCCGTGCCCAATCTGGGTAATCCTCGAAGGGTTTACATTTAGCGATTTCAGGTAATCGGCAACCGATTTTGCCCTTCGCTCCGACAACCTTTTGTTGTAATCAGCGCTCCCGACATTATCGGTATGACCTTCGACCAGCAATTCCGTATCCGGATACTTGTTCAGAACCTTTGCCATCGATTCGAGATCTTTACGGGCTTCAGGTTTTAAGGCAAACGAGTCGAAATCGAAAAGGATACCTGAATTCATGGTAACTTTTATTCCTTCGCCTACCCTTTCGACCTTGGCATTCTCCATTTCCTTTTGAAGCTCTTCGGCCTGTTTATCCATATACCTTCCGATTACAGCGCCGGCTGCACCACCAACTGCAGCACCAATTATTGCTCCCTGGGCTGTTTTATCGGATTTACTTCCAATGATCCCACCAATTACGGCACCTGTTCCGGCACCAATAGCACCACCCTTTAAAGTCCTCGAACTTTTGCAACTGCCCAGTACCAATAATATGGATAAGATTAGTACCGGGAGCCTGAATCTTAATGATTTAAAATTTTCCATTTTTAATAATTTTAAGTTAATCCTACTTATTTAAATATTTTATCGACAGGTTATAATCCCAACTAATTATTGTCGGGATAACCAGTTGTTGTTTGTAGTTTTTCCTTTTCGTAAACATCTTTAAGAAAGGTGTTTATGGTTTTTAATTCATTTTCAATCTCATTAAAAAGAATGAATATTTTTTGCTTATCGGGATGGGAATAATCCAAACTTTCGAGTTCCTTTAATTTGCTGTATAAATGCCGGGCTTGAATGTGCTTTACCGGAGAAGCCATTTTATGGGCCAGTTCGGCGAGCAAATGGTAATTACCATCCGACAATGCCTCGTCCATCTTTTTTAATCCCCGTTCAGTACTGTTAACGAAAATCTGAATCAGTTCAAGATAAAAACTCTTATTGTTATCAGAAATCCTGTAAAGTTCATTCAAATCAATATCTGGCGTTATTAATTTATCCGATTTCTCCATCAATTTTCCTCCATTTGTTTTAAAGCTATCAGAATATTGTCCTATTGTTTTTGCGAGTTCGGACTCTTCAAAGGGCTTCCTTAAAAATGCCTTCATACCTGATTTATGAATTTTATACACCTGATGGTTATCGGCTGTTGCGGTTAATGCTATAATAATTGAATCAGGTTTCGTTTCAAGAATTTTTTCAGCAGCTGTAAATCCATCCATTACAGGCATTCTGATATCCATCAGAATAAGGTCGAAATCGTATTTCCCTGCAAGGTCAACCGCTTGTTGTCCATCGTGTGCTTCGGTGTAGCTAATTCCCCATTTATTCAGGATAAGTCGCAGCAAATGAATATTGTAAGGTTCGTCGTCAACGATCAGGATATTCAAATTGTCTGCAACTTTTAATTCGACAGAGGTTGTTTCTTTTTCATCGGCAATACTTTCGGTATCGCCTTTTAAACAGGAAACAGTAAACGTAACCGATGTTCCCTGCCCAGGCTGGCTTTTGATAGAAACTTTTCCGTCTTGGAGT
>CAZMDP010000065.1:0-7784 GCA_964565015.1 uncultured Prolixibacteraceae bacterium
ATTGCTAAATCATGAAAATTTGCATAAACGAAATTTTCAATTTGTAATAAAGAAAAAAGATAACACCCTAAATAATTACTTGTTTAATTTCAGGATAAATACATTTTATTTTTCTGCAATTGGAGAAGTTCCATTTTCATTTTGACGATAAGCAATCAATAAGTTCTGTATATTCACTTTCTGAATCCAGAATAGAAGGTTCATGAAAATATGGGATAAACCTTGCTTTTATGCAGTTATTGAATCAGTTTCGGTAACTAAAAGAACCTTTATAAGGATTTCAGTATTTTACCATATACTAAGCCTGTTATTTAAAATCTGAAGAAAAATGAAACTGTACCATTATCTGCTTCCGTTGCTGTTTTTATTATCGGTGTTATTATTTAATTGCAGGAACAGAAGCATAGACTACCATCTAAATAACTATGTAACAACAGCTTACCAGGATGGCCGCCCATATACCCGTTGGTGGTGGCACGCCATGAAATTTACCAGGAAAGACATCGAAAACCAGCTTGTCTGGCTCAGGGATCAAGGTTTTGGGGGTGTTGAAATTTCGTTTATCTATCCGGTAAACCGCGATCCCAATGGCGAGCGTTTTGAGTGGCTGGGCCGCGAATGGCAGGAAATGGTGGTTTACGCCAAACATTGTGCCGACAGCCTGGGAATGGGATGCGATTTTACCTATGGCACCCTATGGCCATTCGGCGGTACATTTGTAAGCGACGACGACCGTACCCGGATATGGGGCGACAGCGCATATAAACAACCTTTACGGCTCTCATGGACCCACCCCGATACCGGCAATGTGCTCAACCACATGGATAAAGAAGCTTTCAGAAGATATGCCCTGGTGATGAGCCCGGCTTTTGAACCTGCCATGAAAGGCAAGCAGTCGGCGCTATTCTGCGACTCATGGGAAGTAAATACCCGTAAAATATGGACACCGGGCTTTGAAGAAACTTTTAAGCAGCGTTATGGCTACGATATTGTTCCCTTTATGGATGACATTTATGGAAAAGAAAATGCCGGGCCGCGCTACGACTATATGAAACTGGTTGCCGATATGGTTTTGAATAATTTTTATATTCCCTGGCACGAGGAATGCCGGAGGATCGGGGCAATCAGTCGTGCACAGGCAGCCGGTTCACCCACCGACATCATCAGGGCCTATTCGGTTGTTGATGTACCTGAAACCGAGGCCATGCTCTACAATCCCAATTACTCGCGTATTGTTGCTTCGGCAGCAGCCCTTTCGGGAAAGCCCTTTGTGAGCTCAGAGAGTTTTACCTGCCTGTATGGCTGGCCTGCAAAATATATGTTCCGGGAACAAACAGCCGACCTGAAAATGGTTGCCGATGCATTGTTTGCAAACGGCACTAATTTTCATATCTGGCATGGGACACCGTTTAATCCCATGGGTATCGACACCATATATTTTTATGCCACAGTACATGTTGGCGAAAGGGGAAACCTTAAAGATGAACTCATCCCATTCAATGCTTACCTCACAAAAGTATCGAAAGCCATGCAGTTTGGGCGCACATATTCCGATATTGCCGTATATCTGCCATTGGAAGATGCCTGGATTGAAGGGGAACTCCCCGAGGAACTTCAGATGCCCTGGTCGTGGGGCGCTTACGAATTGCGCTATGAATATCTGCCTGAAGAATTGGAAGGATTTCACCCGCTTTGGATTAATACATTCTTTCTGAACCAGGCAAAGGTAGAAAATGGCGTAATGAGGATCAACAATCTGGTTTTCGATGGTCTATATGTTGATGTTTCATTTCTCGATACAGAATCACTTGAAGCAATTAACCGGGTTGCCGCCCAAGGTTTGCCTGTATTTATGAAAAACTCACCCTCGCAGGCAGGATATCTGAAAGAGGAAAGGTTTGACAGCCTTTTACAAAATCTATTGCAGATCAGCAATGTTGTTACCGATATTAATGGCCTGCTCAGAAAAAAACCGCTGGTTGAAGGGGAAAACCTACCGGAATTCTGGGCAAGAACCGATGGGAAATCACTAAAAATATTTTTCGCAAATCCAACCAATAAAAATTTAAGATATCCCGTTTCCTATGGACAATCGTTTCAAAATGAAAGAATTAGCAGGAATGTTACCATCAATTTCAGCGGTTATCGCATTCCGGTGGTACTTGAATTTGAACCCTATCAGTCATTACTGCTGACAATAGATAATAACGGGAACTATTTTTTTGAGGATATTTGTTTTTCGCCAAAAATTCCGGGAATCAGGTAATCAATCTTAAAAGAACTATCTTAAAAAGGCTAAATTGCGTGGGGTAAGTGCCTCATTAAGAAAAAATTGTATTTTTAGAGATTCTTACAGAACCGAAAAGTTCAAAACTTAAAAACAGATATCATCATGAGACATTTTTTAATTTTTATTTCAGTTGTTCTTTTTGCGGTGGCGTGCAAGCCAGAACAGAAATTACTTGTGCCCGATCCGGGCGTTGTATCGTTCACTTTCAGGAAACAGTTTTCTGAAGATTTTGAGGGTACGCTCGACCTGATCCTCGGTATGGGAATAACCAACATCGAATTTTCGAGCCTTTTTGGAAAAACGGCTTCCGAGATCAGGCAGTTGCTCGACGACCGTGGAATGGTCTGTACTTCGTATGGGGTCGGATACGATGCCCTTATAAACGATTTAGATCAGGTAATTGCCGATGCAAAAACACTCGGGGCCAAACATGTCAGGTTGGGCTCCCTGCCACGTCGCGATGGCGTTTTTGATAAAGAACTGGTTGAGGAGGCAGCAGAAAATTTCAACCGGATAGGAGAAACATTAGACAGGAACGGTCTTCATTTTTCGTACCACAATCACGCTTTTGAGTTTGTTCCGTATGGCGAGACTACCCTGTATCATTATCTGATTGAGCTTACCGATCCACGGTACGTGAGTTTCGAAATCGACACCTATTGGGTAATGCAAGCCGGCCACGATCCGGTAAAATTGCTGGAAACCTATCCCGACCGATTTAGGTTGTTGCACCTCAAAGACCTGAAAAAAGGGGTGGAAGGCAACTACCTGGCCCCATCGAACAGGGACAACGACGTGGTGCTGGGAACAGGCCAGGTTGATTGGTCAGCCGTTTTAAAAGCAGCCAAAAACACTAAAATTGAATATTATTACATCGAAGATGAAACCGATGATGTGGTTGAACGCGTTCCCTTAAGCAAGGCATACATCATAAGCCTGAAGGATGAGAATTAATCCGTCATCCCCGATTTATCAATAAAGGTGAAAAAAAAGGGATAATGCCCCGGTTGGCATTACCCCTTTTTTGTTTTAATAATGCGATAATATCAGCAGCCTCCCGAAGTTCCTTCGGCCTGCAATTTATACCATGACAAGGGATGTGAACTTGGCCGTTCGATAGGCATGCCGTAAAGACGGTCGAGCACAAGCTGCGCCAAAACACCCAAAGCCCTTGATACGCCAAAAAGTACAGTATAGAAATTGTATTCTGTAATTCCATAATGATAAAGCAGGGCGCCGCTGTAGGCATCCACATTGGGCCACGGGTTTTTGATTTTCCCGGTAGCTTCGAGGATAGGTGGGGCAACCCTGTACATGGCGTTCACTAAATTTACAAGTTTATCGTTTTTCACGTATTTTTCGGCAAATTCCTGTTGTACGGTAAAACGCGGGTCGGTAATACGAAGAACTGCATGTCCGTAACCCGGAACTACCCGTCCTTCTTTTAAGGTTTTTTCGATGTAGCCAGCAATCTGTTCATCCGATGGTTCATCGGTTTCGAGCGTTTCAATCATTTCGAACAACCAATGAATCACTTCCTGGTTTGCAAATCCATGAAGGGGACCTGCCAGACCATTCATTCCGGCCGAGAACGAATAATAAGCGTTGCTTAATGCCGAACCTACCAGGTGTACGGTGTGTGCCGAAACGTTTCCACCCTCATGGTCGGCATGGATAACCATGTAAAGCCTTAATAGCCTTTTCACTTCGAGGGAATCAAATCCCATCATGTAGGCCAGGTTCCCTGCCCAGTCGAGATTGGGATTAGGTTCAATATGGTTACCGTTGTGGTACAACCGGCGGTAAATATAAGCTGCAATTCGGGGTAAGCGGGCAATCAGGTTCATCACATCCTCGTACATAAAATCCCAATAAAACTTCTTATGTACCCCAGCCCGGTAAGCTTTCTGGAAAACCGATTCGGTAGCCATGGCCAGAATAGCTGCACTGAACATGGTCATTGGCCTGGCCGTTTTTGGTATGGCGTCGATCACATCGAAAACGTGCTGCGGCACATGCGAGCGGGTAGCCCAATCGCGCGAAATGTTCATTACATCGTCCTTTTCAGGAATTTCACCAATCAGCATCAGGTAGAACAATCCTTCGGGGAGCGGCTCTCCCTCCGGAGTCAGCTTAGGTAATTTCTGGCGCAGTTCGGGAAGCGAATACCCCCTGAAGCGTATGCCTTCATTCGGATCAAGGTTAGAAGTGTCGCAAACCAAAGCAGGGATTCCCTTTTGACCGGAAAGTACCTGATCGATGGTTACCTGAGCAATTACTTTGTCGCCATGCTCCTTTCTGATCCGCTGGTACTCGGCCATACATTTGCTTGCTTTCTGAAAAAACCGGTTTTTAATGTATTCCATAATAGTTTATTTATTGTGATTCTGTAATCCCGTGGTTCCGTTATTCAATTTTTCTTTTTGCCTTTTCAATGCATATTTCTGATCACCTCATCGGCAAACTCGCTGGTCGAAAGAAGTGTGGCGCCTTCCATCTGTGCAAACAGGTCGGATGTAACCCGGCGTTTTGCAAAGGTGTGGTCCAACGCATCATACACATGTTCTGCTGCCTTTGTCCAACCCAGATATTCCAACATCATTACACCCGATAGGATCAGCGATCCCGGGTTTGCTTTACCTGTTCCGGCAATTGACGGTGCTGTTCCATGCGTAGCCTCAAATATAGCATATCCTGTGAGATAATTTATGTTTGCACCGGGTGAAATTCCAATTCCGCCCACCATGGCTGCCAGCTGATCGGAAATATAATCGCCGTTCAGGTTCATGGTTGCAATTACCGAATAGTCGAATGGCCTGAGCAACGACTCCTGCAGGAATGCATCGGTTATTACGTCTTTTATGATGACTTTCCCTGCCTTACGGGCTTCCTCAAGCGCTTTATCGGCATCGATTTTTCCATAATCGGCCTTCAGTTTTTCATAAGTACGCCAGGTAAATACCTTGTCGCCGAATTCTTTTTCAGCAAGGTCGTATCCAAAATTTTTAAATGCACCTTCAGTAAATTTCATGATGTTGCCTTTGTGAACCAGCGTTACGGATGGCAATTCCCTTTCGATGGCATATCCAATGGCAGCCCTGATTAGCCTTTCCGAACCTTCCTTAGAGATGGGTTTCACTCCAAAAGAGGAATTTTCGGGAAACCGCACCTGATCGGTGACACCCAGTTCTTCGGTAAGGAATTTCATAAACTTGACAGCCTCAGCTGAACCAGCCATAATTTCGATACCGGCATAAATATCCTCGGTATTTTCCCTGAAAATATGCATATCAACCAGATGGGGATAGCGGACAGGAGAAGGTACGCCCTTGAACCACCTGACCGGACGAAGGCACACATAGAGATCGAGGGTTTGCCTTAGTGCTACGTTGAGCGAACGGATACCTCCCCCAACCGGAGTGGCCAGCGGCCCTTTTATGCCCACCAGGTACTCCCTGAAAGCATCGAGCGTTGCTTTGGGGAGCCATTCGCCTGTTTGAAGGTAAGCTTTTTCGCCTGCCAGCACTTCATGCCAGATCAGCTTCCTTGAATCGCCGTATGACTTTGCCACAGCCGCATCGATCACCCTTTGAGAAGGCCCCATAATGTCTTTTCCTATTCCGTCGCCTTCGATAAATGGGATAACAGGAAAGTTGGGGACTTTTAAGTGATGATCGATTATTTGGATTTTGCTGTTTGATTGCATTTTTAGGTATGTAATTTTTCTAATCTTTTGTCTTTTAACTCTTTCAATTGTAATTTTATATATTCTTTTTCCTTGTCAAAATCTAAATCCATGATTTCAATACTAATCTTATCGCGAATCTTTCGCATTTCTTTTACTACATCAATTATATTATTCCTCGTTTTCATAATCGAATATTTCTATTGGAGTTCTGATTTCTAATATCTTATATCCTTCCCTGAAATTTACTGAGTTATATCCTCTGATTCTTTCAAGATTAACAATGTGCTTAAAATTCCAGCTAACCAAAACATCAGCTCTATTAATTGTTGCAAAAGCTATATGTTGGCAATCGGCAAAACTTGTTTTTCCAACAACTTTCTCAGATATATATTTTAATGATAAGTCTCTAACATCATCAGTCATGTCAACTCTGACAATAAGTTCATTTGGGATTGATTCGAAAAATGAAATAATAAATTCAGGTCCTCTGTAAATTTCTAATTCTAAAATATCTGATATAAGAATTTTTATTTTTTTCCTAAATACTTTATTAAAAAATGGTATGGTTTCTTTTGAGAATTCCTTATCGAAATACCCCCCAAAAACTGATGTATCGATATATAAACTCCTAATCATTATAAAAAATCAAGTCTATCAGAAACTACCAGTACATTAATTTTTACGATAATTTTTCCTGCAGGTTCTGATTCAGGGCTTCCAGAAAATCTTCAGTAGTGAGGTAATGCTCCGGTTTAAGATTCTCACCGTGCACAATCAGCGCCAGGTCTTTGGTCATTTTTCCGCCTTCGACCGTTTCGATACAGACCTGCTCGAGGGTTTCGGCAAAATGTATCAATTCGGGAGTGTGGTCAAGTTTTCCTCGAAATGCCAATCCACGTGTCCATGCAAAAATCGAAGCAATAGGGTTAGTCGAGGTGGGTTTTCCCTGCTGGTGTAACCTGTAATGGCGGGTAACCGTTCCATGGGCAGCTTCGGCTTCCATGGTATGCCCATCGGGGGTAATCAGGGTCGATGTCATCAACCCTAACGATCCAAAACCCTGGGCAACAGTGTCGCTTTGCACATCGCCATCGTAATTTTTACATGCCCATACAAAACCACCTTCCCATTTCAGGGCAGCAGCCACCATATCGTCAATCAGACGGTGTTCGTAAGTTATCCCTGCCTCCCTGAACTGCTGGCTGAATTCGGTTTCATAAACCTCCTGAAATATATCTTTAAACCGGCCGTCATATTTCTTCAGAATGGTATTTTTTGTTGACATGTAGAGCGGCCATTTTTTGTCGAGTGCCTGGTTCATACACGCACGGGCAAATCCGCGGATCGATTCGTCGTGGTTGTACATGGCAAGGGCCACCCCGTCGCCTTCGAAGTGATAAACTTCGTGCGAGATGGGCTCACTCCCATCATCGGGGGTAAAGGTAATGGTTAGTTTGCCGGGGCCTTTGGTCACGAAATCGGTGGCCCGGTACTGGTCGCCAAAAGCATGACGGCCAATACAGATGGGATATTTCCATCCTGGAACCAGTCGCGGTACATTTTTAATCAGGATAGGTTCGCGGAAAACGGTGCCATCAAGTATGTTACGGATGGTTCCGTTGGGCGATTTCCACATTTTTTTCAGCCCGAACTCCTCCACCCGGGCTTCATCGGGGGTAATAGTGGCACACTTTACACCTACCCCATATTTTTTTATGGCATGGGCTGCATCAATCGTCACCTGGTCGTCGGTAGCATCGCGGTGTTCAATTCCCAGGTCGTAATATTTCAAGTCGATATCAAGAT
>CAZMDP010000066.1:0-7766 GCA_964565015.1 uncultured Prolixibacteraceae bacterium
CAGTATTCAATTGGCAGGGTCGTCCAGGCCGAAGCTGGATTGGACCTCTCAGCCGTATATGCAGGGATTAATTTATATCCTCACGTTTTTAACCGGATAGAAGAGTTATCGCCTTACATGGGGCTGATGATCGGATACTCTGATCCATTGAGACAGAATATCGCACAGGGAATTTATGCTTATATGCCTGTGGGCATGCGTTATGTAACCTCCGACAACTGGTATGTGTGTGTTGAAATAGCCGGAACAACCGCAAGCAACATCCGCACAGCCCCTCTTTTTTTAGGGATAAAATTAGGGTATCTGTTTAAACGAAGATAAAATTATGGGTGGCCTTCAAATAAAATCCCACCCATAATTTTCGGCTATAACCTGGCTTTAATGGCTTTGGTTTCGGCTTCAAAGCCCGGTTTTTCGAGTAAGGCAAACATATTTTTCTTATAGGCCTCAACGCCAGGTTGGTCGAAAGGATTTACCCCCAGAATATAACCGCTTATTCCGCAGGCCTTTTCGAAGAAATAAATCAATTGCCCCAGATAATATTCATTAAGTTTTGGTAGGGTAATGAGCAGATTGGGAACACCGCCGTCAACATGGGCAATGGCAGTGCCAAGTTCGGCCATTTTATTTACTTCATCTACACGTTTCCCTGCAAGGAAATTCAAACCGTCGAGGTTGTCCACGTCAACGGGAATTTCAACATTCTGGTCGGGACTTGCAACTGATAATACAGTTTCGAACAGTTTGCGTTCACCCTCCTGGATATACTGACCCATTGAATGGAGATCGGATGTGAAATCAACACTGGCAGGGAAAATACCTTTACCTTCTTTTCCTTCGCTTTCGCCGTACAACTGTTTCCACCATTCGGCAAAATAGTGCAGTTTTGGGTTATAGTTTACCATGATCTCGATTAAGTATCCATTGCGGTACAATTCATTCCTTACTGCAGCATACCTGGCTGCCGGATTATCCTCAAACCTGGATTCCAAACCGGTTATTTTTTCCATATCCACTGCACCCCTGACCAAAGCCCTGATATCGAAACCTGCTACGGCAATGGCAAGCAATCCCACAGGCGTTAGCACAGAATACCGGCCACCCACATCATCGGGGATTACATAGGTTTTATATCCCTCGCTGTCGGCAAGTTTGCGCAAGGCGCCTTTCGATGCGTCGGTTACGGCAACAATCCGTTCGACGGCTTCTTTTTTTCCATATTTTTCTTCAATATCCTGCTTCAGCAACCTGAATGCAATGGCAGGCTCGGTGGTGGTTCCCGATTTTGAGATCACCACCAGTGCATATTCTTTTACTTTCAGCAGTTCGCGTAGCTCGAACAGATAATCTTCGCTGATATTCTGGCCTGCAAAAACTACAAGTGGATTTTTAAGTGGTTTCATTGCCGAAAAGGTATCCGATAGAGCATCGATTACCGCTTTGGCGCCCAGGTATGATCCACCTATGCCAATCACCACCAGCAATTCGATGTTTTTATTTTTCAGGCTGGCTGCGGTCTGTTCAATATCGATTATTTCCTTTTCCGAAATTGACGATGGCAGGTTTACCCATCCAAGAAAATCGTTCCCTTTTCCGGTTTTCAGGTGTAACGATCTGTTGGCCGAAATTGCTTCTTCCTTATATGCGTTAATGCTTTCGCTGCTGATAAAGCCCAATGTCCGGGCATAATCGAGTTTAATGTTTTCCATTTATGCTAATTTTTCAGTTAATCGTTGAATTTCTTTTCGGGGAGAACGGTTGTTATAAAGTATTTGGTAAACAGCCTCACAAATGGGCATATCCACATTGAGCTTTTCATTTATTTCTTTAATGGATTTGGCGGCATAATACCCTTCGGCGATCATGTGCATTTCGAGCTGTGCGGTCCTTACCGAATATCCTTTACCAATCATAGTCCCGAAAGTACGGTTTCGGCTGAACTGCGAATAAGCAGTCACAAGGAGGTCGCCCAGGTAGGCCGAACTTTTAATATCGCGGTTAATCGGGTGTACCACATTTACAAAACGTTCGATTTCCTGTATGGCATTGGCCACAAGAACCGCCTGGAAATTATCGCCGTACATTAATCCATGCACAATTCCGGCAGCAATGGCTATAATATTTTTTATAACCGAGGTGTATTCAGTTCCCCAGATGTCGTCTGAAGTATTGGTTCTGATGTAACTACACGCAAGAAATCGCGAAAATTTCTGAGCGATGTTTTCATCATTACAGGCGATTGTAAGGTACGATAACCGCTCAAGGGCAACTTCTTCGGCGTGCGATGGCCCTGCAATAACCCCAATCTGGTTGTACGGAATGTTATAGCTGCTGTTTAAATATTCGGCCACCACCATCCTTTTTTCCGAAATGAGGCCTTTAATGCCCGATACTACGAATTTACCTGAAATATCTTCCTGGAGTCCGATCAATGAATCGATAAGAAATGCCGATGGAATAATCAGGAATAATACATCAGATTCTCTGACGACTTTATTAATGTCGGTATAAAAATTAATCCTTCCGGTATCAAATTCAACGCCCCGAAGATATCCCGGATTATGTTTGTATTGTAAAAACTGTTCTACGGTCTCACTGTCGCGGATAAACCAATTGACAGTTGACACATTTTCGAGAAGGATTTTTGCAACGGCGGTTGCCCAGCTTCCACTGCCAAGAATAGCTACCCTGCTTGTTTTCGGATCCATATTATTGTAATTGAACAGCCTGAAGCCACTCCTTCACATCGTCGGGCATAGGATTTTTCAGACCGAGTTTATTTTTTTTATTGTAGCCACACAAATCCTGATGCAGTTTGGTATGTTTATCCACTTCTTTAAGTTTTTCAACCTTATTATATCCCAAAGCAATCAAAGGTTCGATCCATTCGGCAGGAATTCCTGCTTTCGAGAAATCCTCGACCGGGCTGACTGTTTCCTGTCTTCTTGCTTCGGGTTTCATTTGCGGGAAAAATAAAACATCCTGTATGGAGAGATTGTTGGTCATAAACATGGTCAAGCGGTCGATACCGATTCCCATACCTGAAGTTGGGGGCATACCAAATTCGAGTGCACGTAAAAAATCCTGATCGATGAACATAGCTTCATCGTCGCCTTTTTCAGAAAGCTTTAACTGTTCTTCGAACCTCTCGCGCTGATCGATCGGGTCGTTCAGCTCGGAATAAGCATTGGCCAGTTCTTTGCCAAAAACCATCAACTCGAAGCGTTCGGTCAATTCAGGGTTGTTACGGTGCTTTTTGGTAAGGGGCGACATTTCAATCGGGTAATCGATTATAAAAGTTGGCTGTATATAGTGATGCTCACATTTTTCGCCAAATATTTCGTCAATCAGCTTACCCTTACCCATAGCCGGGGTTGTTTCGATGCCAAGTACATCACAGATTTTCCGGAGTTCATCTTCCGATTTGCCCGAAATATCGTACCCGGTGTGCGTTTTTATGGCTTCGTACATGGTAACGCGCGGATATGGTGATTTGAAATCGATGATGTGGTCGCCAAGCTGAACTTTGGTTGTTCCATGTAAAGCCAATGCCACCCGTTCGACCATCTTCTCGGTAAATTCCATCATCCATTTGTAGTCCTTGTAAGCCACATATATTTCCATAACCGTAAACTCCGGATTATGGGTACGGTCCATACCTTCGTTTCGGAAATCCTTGGCAAACTCATAAACACCATCAAAACCGCCAACAATAAGCCGTTTTAAGTAAAGTTCGTTTGCAATCCTGAGGTAAAGTGGTATATCGAGGGCATTGTGGTGGGTAATAAACGGCCTTGCTGCTGCCCCACCCGGAATAGGCTGAAGTATTGGGGTTTCCACCTCGAGATAGCCGTATTCGTTGAACATTTCGCGCATGGTATTTATTATCTTTGTGCGCTTTACAAAGGTGTCTTTAACATGCGGGTTCACAATCAGATCGACATAGCGCATACGGTAACGCTGTTCCATATCGGTAAAGGCATCGTAGGTAACTCCGTCTTTCTCTTTTACAACCGGTAACGGACGCAGCGATTTGCTCAACAAAGTAAGTTCTTTAACATTAACCGATATTTCGCCCATCTGGGTGATAAATACATTTCCTTTGACCCCGATTAAATCACCAATATCGAGAAGTTTTTTAAATACTTCGTTATACCAGGTTTTATCCTCGCCAGGGCACAATTCGTCGCGATTAACATATAATTGTATTCGCCCCGATGAATCCTGAAGCTCGGCAAAAGAGGCTTTCCCCATTATCCTTTGTCCCATAAGACGACCGGCAATACAAACCTGCTGAAAATTATTTAACTCAACAGAATAATCTTTTTTTATTTGCGCAGCCAATGCGTTGACCGGATATTGTGCGGCAGGATAGGGATCAACACCCATTTCACGCAATTTCTGCAACGAATTTCTTCTGATTAATTCCTGTTCACTTAACGGTATTGATGTCATGTTCAAATATTTACTGTCAAAAAAAACTTTGCAAAGATAAAAAAAGAATTTACCTGCTGGTTTTTCCTTTGACAGCTGCTTTGGCCCATAGGATTTCGACCTGGACTGACTTTCGCATAAAGTACTGATATAATGATATTTAAAAATTCTTTTGGGGGTACTGTAGCATTTATAATCAATATCATTTTGCATTTTATATCTTTGCAAAAATCTATACTCGATGGGTAAAGACGAAAAGGCAACGCATGGATAAACTCTGGAATTTGAAGCCTCAGGGCGATATTAATGATATAAAACACTTGTCGGCTGCGTTGAATGTTAATATGGTTATCGCAAACCTTTTGGTTCAGCGGGGCATTAAAACATTCAACGAAGCTAAAACTTTTTTTCGTCCGCGTCTGGCCGATCTGCACGATCCGTTTCTGATGAAAGACATGGATAAGGCAGTTGAAAGGCTCGAAAAAGCCATTCAAAATCAGGAAAAAGTATTGATTTATGGCGATTACGATGTTGACGGAACAACTTCGGTAGCCATGATGTACCTATTTTTGAAAGATTATCTGCAGAATATAGATTTTTATATCCCCGACCGTTATTCTGAAGGTTATGGTATATCGCCCCGCAGTATTGATTTTGCAGCCGAAGAAAAATTTTCGCTGGTAATTGTACTCGATTGCGGTATAAAAGCTGTCGAAAAAGTTCATACTGCCCGACTAAAAGGGCTCGATTTCATTATTTGTGACCACCATAATCCCGGTGAACAGATACCAGAAGCCGTTGCTGTGCTCGACCCAAAACGACCTGATTGCAACTACCCTTATAAAGAACTTTCGGGGTGTGGTGTTGGTTTCAAACTTTTACAAGCTTATACAAAACGAAACAACATCGACCCGGAAAAACTATACGCTTTACTCGACCTTGTTGTGGTGAGTATTGCTTCGGACATTGTACCCATTACAGGAGAGAACAGGGTACTTGCTTATTATGGCCTTAAAAAACTTAATACCAATCCGGGAATGGGCCTGCAAACCATAATCAATTATGCCGGATTGTCGGGTGAGGAGATAACCATCAGCGATATCGTTTTTAAGATAGGCCCAAGATTGAATGCTTCGGGGCGGATTGAACATGGAAAAAAATCGGTGCAGATACTGGTTTCGAGCGATGAAATCAGCTCAGATGCCTTAGGTGGCGAAATCGACTCTTTCAACGAAATCAGAAAAACCCTCGACCGCGATATAACCCAGGATGCCCTCGATATGATCGAAAGCAACCCGGAATTGAAAAACCGGAACAGTACCGTAATTTATAACCGCGATTGGCACAAAGGGGTAGTGGGTATTGTTGCGTCGCGGCTTACCGAATTTTATTATCGGCCCACTGTGGTCCTCACCGAATCGAACGGATTGGCCACAGGTTCTGCCCGTTCTGTAAAAGATTTCGATTTGTACGAAGCCATCGGTTCGTGCAGCGATTTGCTTGAGTCGTATGGAGGCCATATGTATGCAGCTGGCTTAACCCTTAAGATTGAAAATGTATCGGAATTTTCGCGGCGGTTCGAAGAAATAGTTACCAAAAGCCTTGCCGGTCAACCGCAACTTCAGACAATTGATGTGGATGCAAAAATTGCATTGCACGAGATAACTCCGAGGTTTTACAGAATTCTCAAACAATTCGAACCTTTCGGGCCTCACAATATGATGCCCGTATTTGTTACCGAAGATGTTCTTGACTCGGGGACCAGCAGGTTGGTAGGAAAAAACTCCGAACATATTAAGCTTGATCTTGTGGAACCCGACGACTCATCGGCCGTTTATGCCGGAATTGCCTTCAATATGTCGGATAAATTTCCCCTTATCAAATCGGGCATGCCTTTCGATATTTGCTACTCGATAGCCATTAACGAGTTCAAGGGCAAAACAAATCTTCAGTTATATATGAGGGACATTAAGCTGAAAGATATCTGACAATTAATTTCAGGTCCTGAATACTTCTGCTGCAATGATAGAATTCTCAACCGGCCGGGCATACATTTTAATAAATTTACGGGCAGCTTCTTCAGGATTTATCTTAACTTTTTCTTTTACTTCTTCGAGCATATTTCTGAATTCCACAACATCACCAGCCGTATATTGATCAACGAATTCGCCTGCACCGTACATAAGTTCATAAGCAACATAATTGTAAGGCCACAATTTATAATACTGGTGTATCCTGTGATCGATGCGTATTGCAAGTTCCTGTATAAAATCATTTACAGGCAAATGATTGTTCTGCTGAAGGAAACTGCTTAAAATTGGTTTACCAAATGAGAAATGAACACGGCCTTTGGGCTTGAAAATTCCTTGTTCCATATTGAGCAGGTCATCTTCTTTGGTTTTTTCATAACCTCCCATTTCTCTTTTAATCAATTCATTAACCTTGCAAATACCACATGGTTCGATTTCGTATGAAATCGACAATGGCACAATGGTTAACTCTCCGAACCCTTCAGCCAGGCTTTTGTCGTTACTCATATTAAGCATTTTAAGTAATGACAATTGGGTTTTATCATCGCCATCTTTGGTGCGGCCTTCACGCTGGGCAATCCACACCGAGGTATTGTTTTCGACAATCGATCCACGTATGTAATACGAAAGTTTTTTCGACGCTTCAAAAAGTTCGCGGCTACCGATATTTCTTTTTACAACAAATGCCCGGTTCAGTTTTACGGCATGAATAATCCAGTCATAAATCAGCAGGTTGTCGCCAATTGCGATCTGGGTCGTATTCATTCCGTTGGTATGGATCAGATAATTCAAAAAAGCGGCGTCGAGAATGATATCTCTGTGGTTAGAAATAAACAGATAAGCTTTTGATTTGTCGAGGTATTCGAGCCCGCTGCAGGTAAGGCCTTTTGTTGTTGAATGAATAATCAGTTCAACCAGATGCTTTACAAAGGTTGACTGTAATTGTTCAACTGTTGTAACTTTCCGAAGTTGCCGCCTTGTTTTCTCAATAACCTGAGGTTTCTTAAACAAATACTCCAGTACCTTATCGAATACCGGATCGTTTAACACAAGATTTATCTTTTCCGAAATTTCATCGTTGTTATAGGGGCGAATATCGTCAAAGTCACTTATTTGCATCATATTTTTGATTTTTTGCGATGCAAAGTAACAAAATAACCAACTAAAAGCGATACCTAAACTGAATTTTTACTTCGGTTTTCCTATTTCCGTCGATCAGGCTATTTCCCGAACTGATTACATCTCTGTCGGAATAAATGGTTTGGGCAATTTTGAACCAACCATCCAATCCGTTTAAAATAT
>CAZMDP010000067.1:0-7714 GCA_964565015.1 uncultured Prolixibacteraceae bacterium
GCCCTTTGCATTTCGGTTTCGACCAGGTAATATTGATGCGGTGTGGTATCGATGGTTTCCAATTTTGAGGTGGCTTGTACCGTCGTAGATATTTCAACCTGATCGAAAAGGCTTCCCTGTACCGGTTGTTTTTCAGGTTCGGGCTTGTTTTGAACATTTTCCGAAAGCTGTAACCTTTCGCTTAATTGCCTGAACTCCAAATCATCAAACAGTGCTTTCAATGCCGAAGTGTCGGGTTGTTCCATCCTTAGTTTTTCGGGCTCAAATGCAATAGGCGCATCTACAACAATTGTGGCCAGTTTTTTCGATAACCGTACCTGCTCTTCATAAGCTTCGAGGTTCTCTTTCTGCTTGCCTTTTAGTTGGCCGAGGTTCTGGTAAATCCCATCAATTCCTCCAAATTCGGCGATCAGTTTCTGTGCATTTTTAGGTCCAATGCCCGGGCAACCTGGGATATTATCCGACGAATCGCCCATTAGTCCGAGCAAATCAATTACCTGATCGGGTGAGTTCAATTCAAAAATTTGTTTAACCTCTTCAATTCCCCATATTTCGTTATCGTTGCCCGATTTTCCGGGTTTATACATAAAAACGGTTTCGCTCACCAACTGGGCGTAATCCTTATCCGGTGTCATCATATAGGTAATGTAACCTTCGTCTGATGCTTTCCGTGCCAGCGTACCGATCACGTCATCGGCTTCATAACCTTCCATTTCGATTATGGGAATCCTGAAAGCCTCTACCATTTTCCGGATATAGGGTATCGATTTGCGCAGGTCTTCGGGCATCTCCTGCCGATTGGCTTTGTATTCCGGGAAGATTTCGTGCCTGAAAGTTGGTTTCGAAAGATCGAAAACCACCCCGATGTATTCAGGTTTTTCGGTTTCGAGCAATTGCACAAGTGTATTGGCAAACCCGAGTGCAGCCGACGTGTTTACCCCTTTACTGTTGAACCGTGGGTTACGGATAAAAGCAAAATAGCTCCTGTAAATCAGGGCGTAGGCGTCAATCAGGAATAATTTTTTCCGGTTTTCGTTCATGATTTTTCGGTTTTAAAGATTATCATCGGCAAACCATTCGGCAAACGATGTAGCCGTTTCGTAAAGGCGGAGGCTAAATAATTTTACCCCTTTGGGCAATAGGGGCATTAAAGTTTCGGCAATATGGATCAGTATGTTTTCGGTTGTAGGTTGAAAATTGACAGGGTATAGGCGTGTAGTTACCTTTTTCAGCGCATCGGTTTGGTCGGCAGGAGTGGCCGTATTAACCATCAGAGCATGGTCAAGCTTATCGGTAATGTGCTGTTTAACAAGAACTTTAAGTTCGTGGAAGTCCATAATCATACCGTCTTTCGGATGTCCGGGTATATTTAATGGCCTTCCTGAAATTGTAATATCGAGGGTGTAAGAATGGCCGTGAATGTTCCGGCATACCCCATCGTACCCTAAAAGTGCGTGAGCCATTTCGAAATGAAACTTTTTGGTAATTCTGACCTCAGGCATAATAATTATGAATTAAAACGGGGGTGAAATTACTGATTTTTTTACCGGCAATTAAACGTACAGGCAAATGATACATGATTCCTTATTGGTTTGTGCAGAGTAAGGCCCGATTAATAAGGTATTTAAATTACATTTTTATATACTTTTGCGCCCTATAAAGGTTCAAAGTAAAATTTAACACGAAAGGATATTCGATGAGAAAATGGCGCATTGAAGATTCGGCCGAATTATACAACATCAACGGCTGGGGGGTCAACTACTTTTCGATCAACGAAAAGGGCAACGTTGTGGTTACACCCCGAAAAGACGGGGTGGAAGTTGACCTAAAGGAACTGGTTGAGGAATTATCGCTTCGAGATGTTGCTACCCCTGTGCTGATCAGGTTTCCCGATATTCTCGACAGCCGGATAGAAAAAATGAATTCGTGCTTTAAAATAGCCGCCGAGGAGTATGATTATAAAGCCCAGAACTTTATAATCTATCCGATTAAGGTGAATCAGATGCGACAAGTAGTTGAGGAGATTGTGGGGCACGGCAAAAAATTCAATATCGGTCTTGAAGCTGGTTCGAAACCCGAACTGCATGCCGTTATCGCCATAAATACCGAAAGCGACTCTTTGATCATCTGTAACGGATATAAAGATGAGAGTTATATTGAACTCGCTTTACTGGCCCAGAAAATGGGTAGGCACATCTTTATTGTGGTTGAAAAACTCAACGAACTTAAATTGATTGCCAAAGTTGCCAAGCGGTTGAAAATAAGCCCAAATATTGGAATCAGGGTTAAGCTGGCCAGCTCGGGGAGCGGAAAGTGGGAAGATTCGGGTGGCGACGTCAGTAAATTTGGGCTTACTTCGAGCGAGTTGCTCGAGGCAATGGACTACCTCGAAAGGGCTGGAATGAAAAAATGCCTGAGGTTGCTCCATTTTCACATTGGTAGCCAGGTAAATAAAATCAGAAGGATAAAGATAGCCCTGCGCGAAGCTGCTCAGTTTTATGTACAGATGCACATGGCCGGGTTCAACATCGAATTTGTGGATATTGGCGGTGGTTTAGGCGTCGATTACGATGGAACCCGTTCATCAAATTCCGAAAGCAGCGTAAACTACAGCATTCAGGAATATGTGAACGATGCTACGGCTACCATGGTCGATGCAGCCGATAAAAATAACATTCCGCATCCCAACATCATAACCGAATCGGGCAGGTCGCTTACGGCGCACCATTCCGTATTGATATTTGAGGTACTGGAGTCAACTTCTTTGCCTCAATGGGACGAAGACATGGAAATTTCGCCCGACGACCACGAATTGGTACGTGAGCTTTACGAGGCCTGGGAACAACTTAACCAGCCGCGTATGTACGAAACCTGGCACGATGCACAACAGATTCGCGAAGAAGCGCTCGACCTTTTCAGCCTTGGCATGCTCGACCTTAAAACAAGGGCACAGATCGAAAGGCTTTTCTGGTCGATTGCACGCGAAATACACCAGATGACCTCAAAACTGAAACATGTTCCCGAAGAATTGACAACTTTGCCGAAATTATTATCGGATAAGTTTTTCTGTAATTTCTCTCTTTTCCAGTCTTTGCCCGATTCGTGGGCCATCGATCAGATATTCCCGATTATGCCCATTCAGCGCCTCGATGAAAAGCCCGACCGTTCGGCCACTCTTCAGGATATAACCTGCGATTCGGACGGAAAAATCGACAACTTTATTTCGACCCGAAACCTTTCATATTACCTTCCGGTACATTCGCTCAAATCGAAGGAGTCTTATTACATTGGAGTATTCCTGGTTGGGGCATATCAGGAGATACTTGGCGACCTGCACAACCTGTTCGGCGATACCAATGCGGTTCATGTGTCGGTTACCAGCAAAGGGTACGAAATTGACCAGATCATTGATGGCGAAACCGTTGCCGAAGTACTCGACTATGTTCAATATAACGCCAAAAAGCTGGTGCGCACGGTTGAAACATGGGTAACCTCATCGGTAAAATCGGGTAAAATTACCGCCGAAGAGGGGAAAGAGTTTTTATCGAACTACAGGTCGGGGCTGTATGGTTATACCTACCTTGAATAAGTTTTGATTGGAGTTGGTATAACCTGATCTATTCTGATCACGCACCCATTTCCCATCGCCTGAAATAGAGTCCTTGCCTGACAATGGGTAGTGTTTTGAATTCAATTTCGGCCAACTGCTCCTGGTTTAGTGGTGAAAACTCAGAAGCAATTTTCACATTCTCTTCGATTTGTTCAACCGAATCGACACCGATTATGGTGGTACTTACCGGAAGGCTCATATTATAGGTTAAGGCTTCTTTAATGGTGATGGTTCCCGGTTTTGGGGTACGGAGCCTTTCAGGCTGCTCTTCCAACGGCGGAGGAGTCCAGCACGAAAGCATCCTGCCGCGTGTTGCCACTTTCATACCAATTATGGCCATTTCGAGTTTTTGTGCCTCTGGGAGCAGGTAATTTTTAAAGCTCAGGTAATGAATATCAGCTGCATTCAGGGCCATTAATATGGCATCGAACCGATACCGCCTGATGGCTTCGAGGAGAACTATAGGTTCATAGTGGCCGGTAATTCCAAGAAAACGCACTACCCCTTCCGATTTTGCTTTTTCGAGTGCTTTTATGGCCCCGTTTGGCCCGAATATCTGGTCGATTTGATCCTGAGTGGTTATATTGTGTAACTGCCATAAATCGAGGCGGTCGGTTTGCAGGCTTTTCAGGCTCTCTTCCAGAAGTTTCATTGAACCATCGTAGCTGCGGTCGTGGGTTTTGGTAGCCAGAAAAACTTCGTTGCGGCGGGTTTTCATTACCCTGCCGATATTGAGTTGTGACACTCCACGACCATACGAGGCAGCTGTATCGATGTAATTAATGCCAAGATCGATAGCACGATGAATGATTTTTTCAGACTCCTCTTCGCGCCCTGCAATTTCGAGCGTAGCCTGACCACCTAAGCTTAAAATACCGGTTTTATAACCAGTCTTCCCAAACGAACGGGTTGGCATGGCCTGGAAGGTCCGTTCGTTAAAGGGCAGATCGCCTTCAGGCTTTTGAACTCCGGGTATCTGGGCGGTTGCTTTTCCGGCAACCATTGCTGCCGTGGCAGCAACTCCGGCTCCAATAAAATTTCGTCTGTCCATAAGCATTAATTTTAGAATAATAATGTGCTGAAAGTACTAAAAATTCAGAAATAATTGCCCAAAATAAAACAGCGCTGAAATCATTTGAATTTCAGCGCTGTTTTGGTAGCCTCACCGCGACTCGAACGCGAATTTGAAGTTTAGGAAACTTCCGTTCTATCCCTTGAACTATGAGGCCATTCAATTTCGGACTGCAAAAGTAGGAATTATATGCAAAAAGCCAAACAGTACTTTTTCTTTAAATCGGAATTTTGATGATGATTTTATTGCTGATTTTAACTATTGTGAATAACAACCTGTCGAAATATTTTATAAATTTGAACAAAAATCAAATTTATGAAACCCGATATAGCAGAATACCAGTCAGTTTTCCTCCGATTGCTTTTTTATTTTATAAACCCATAAAATGCCTGCCATATGTAACATTTTAATCATCGATCATTATCCGCTTTTTGGCACAGGGATTTCTCAGATTGTCAAAATGCAACAGTATTTCAATGTGATTGCTGAGGTTCGTGAAATTGAAGAAATTTCATCTTACGAATTAAAAATTCAACCCGATCTGATTGTATTCGATGTCATGCACAATGTTAGCGGTGCCTTAAAAACCCTGAAGAAACTCAGGTGTTGGTTTAAACATGTCCCGGTAATTGTGATTTTGTGCACCAATTTGGTTGACATGCTTCCCGAATATATCCGTTTTGGGGTAAAGGGCATAGTATTCGGGGATTCCTATTCCGAAAATCTGGTTAAAGCTATTCATGCCATTTGTTCTGGTGGTCATTATTACCCCGAGGAATGTAAAAACCTTATCAACGAAAGCTACAAAAAAACTTCGTCAACCGTGAAAGCTTCGGTCAAGGTTGAAGAGTTAACCGAAAGAGAAGCAAAAATCCTCCACTATATTTGTCAGGGATTTACTTACAAGCAGATTGGCCAAATGCTGTTTATAAGCCCGCGAACGGTAGAAACCCACAAACGGAATATTGCCCGTAAGCTTAAATTACGGTCGAGGACAGAATTGGTTAAATACAGCATCAGGCATGAGGAATAAGGTATTTGTTACATTTATTGAACCAATGAAATATATGAATTTATATATCTTATTTATTAACAGTGAATTGTTGATTTATAATTTAATATCGACAAATGGACAATTTAAATTGTTGTATATTTGATAGGATTTTGAACAGGTTCCGGACTATATACCCCGTTTCCGGAAACCAGCAAACCTTATGAAAAATACAGAAGGGATTAAACTCCGCTATAGGATGAATTGAAGGTGGGCGATGGGTAATGTACTATGCATTTTTTTTGGTCCTTGAGTTGAATTATGAAAAGAAATTTTACCCATTTGTGCAGTTGTTTGTTGCTTTCAGTTTTTTCCCTGTTACTTTTTCCTATGGTCAATGTATCTGCCGAATCCAACATTACGGGTAAGGAAAAATTATCAGTCAAAAAGGTTTTCGGGGAATTAACCTGTGAGATTGTTCATGAGGTGGCAGCCGATTACGGGAAAAATAACGGTAGTGTCACCGTTAAAATAAATGGTGGTGCTCCTCCTTATCGCTATTATTGGGTCCCCAATTATGCTGTGATGAAAGATAATGGTGATCAGACACTTACGTTCTACAATCTGAAAGGGAATGATTCTTTTGTTGTGTATGTTGATGATGATGAGGGAAATTCATGTTTTTGTGGCACAAAAATAACCACCAACCCTTCTGACGCGATTTTCTGCACTTATGGGATAGGATTCTGGGGGAATAAAAATGCAAAAGGCTGCCTTAATGGCATTCAGCAGCCATCAATCCGGTTCATGGAACAGGCCCTTTTAAATGCCGGATACGATCCTGTTTTTGGGCACGACGGGGCAAGTTTTGCACTGACTTCCAGCGATGTTGCCAATGGGAACGTTTATAAAATACTTCCCGGCGGCGGACCATCAAAACCTTTCTCAGGGAATGCCCTGTTCGATGATAAATCTACCTGGCCGTATATACCGCTATCCACCAAAAAATCCAACGAGGGAAAAAGCCAGAATTCGCTCTTTAGCCAGGCTCTGGCCCTGTTTTTTAACCTTCAGGTTAATCCGGGCCTCGAATCGTTCGAAATAGAAATGCCCGTAATTGTTACCATTTCTGTTGATTGTAAAACCGGGGAGGTAAAAAATGAAACCAATGAAAAAATGAGTACCATACCTTTGCCGGTCTTCGAATTTCTGAAAAACAGTCCCTACGGACTAACCGCAGGAGGGCTATTCAACCTTGCCAACGACGCTCTGGGTGGTATTGATACCGGTTTGTTGCTATCTGATATTGCCGATGGCCTGGCCGCTATAAACGAAGCATTTGACGGGTGTCGAGCTCTTTCCGGTTGGCAGGAAGCGCCTGCTCCCCGTACAAGCGACCCTGTTTTTTACGAACCGCAATCCTTAAAAGTTTATCCAAATCCGTTTTCGGGAAAAGTTTATTTCGAGTTTGTGCCCGAACAGGACACACAAGCCAGGCTGGAATTATTTGATGTACTTGGCCAGAAAATTAAAACATTAATGTACATCCCGGTAAACAAAGGGATGATCCAAAAGGTGGAATATTTGTCGAAGGGCATTGAGGGCGGTTTTTTGTTTTACCGGTTAACCCTCGGAAACCAGCTTATTTCTGGTAAAGTATTGTGTATAGATTGAGCGTATGCAGTTAAATACAATTCCTGCCTGAATCGGGCAGGATAAAGTGCTGTTAAAAGCACACCTTTGGGCCGCCCCGCGTTGCGGGGTGGCTTTTTGTTTCAAATTGATTTTTGCGATTATTAATTTCCTCGTTTTTGTAGAAGATGATTTGCCCAACCATATAAATCAGGAAATCGTTTATTGACTAAGCAATCAGAGATTGGTAAAGAAAAGGACACATGCATGAATAAAAGGGCATGGCCCCGGGACCTCCCATCGGGGACCGCAGCAGGATTCGCGGGCGGTATCGCGACCGCACCTGCCACCGTTGTGGGACTAGACTCAAGCTCCGGTTTGCACTGGAAACCTTGCGGGTGCTTGGGCC
>CAZMDP010000068.1:0-6669 GCA_964565015.1 uncultured Prolixibacteraceae bacterium
CTTTTTTTTCCATATCACCGATGGCCGATTTTACGCGGTTATTGTTGTAAAACCCCGATTTTAGCTGATCCTCAATCGATTCGTACATCCAGTAAAGCGATTGTGCATTTCGGTTCGACCAGAAATATCCGTTTGAAGAGGTTAGGTTCCTGAATTCATTTACCGTATCCCATATTTCAGCAATTCCGGTTTTGTTTATGGCCGAGCAGGTCATTACTTTCGGCTCCCACCCCGACTCTTTGGCGGGGAACAGATGTAATGCATTTTTGTACTGGACCCTTGCCATCTGAGCTTTTTCATAGTTCAGGCCATCGGCTTTATTGATGGTTACCAAATCGGCCATTTCCATAATCCCGCGTTTAATTCCCTGTAATTCGTCGCCTGCCCCGGCCAACATCAGCAGAAGGAAAAAATCGGTCATTCGGTGCACGGCTGTTTCGCTTTGCCCAACACCAACCGTTTCAATAAAAATGGTATCGAAACCTGCCGCTTCGCAAAGAATAACCGTTTCGCGGGTTTTGCGTGCCACACCTCCCAGCGAACCTGCCGAAGGGCTTGGGCGTATATAAGCATTGGGGTCGCCCGAAAGTTCTTCCATCCTCGTTTTATCGCCCAGAATACTTCCCTTGCTACGTTCGCTGCTTGGATCAATCGCCAATACAGCTAATTTATGCCCCCGATTGGTCAACATTTTTCCCAACGCCTCGATAAAAGTACTCTTGCCAGCGCCAGGCACTCCAGTAATTCCAATTCGGATTGATTTGCCGCTGTAAGGGAGGCACCGGCCAATCACCTCGCGGGCCAAAACCTGGTGTTCGGGTTTAGCACTTTCGACCAAAGTAACCGCTTTGCTGAGTATGGTTATATCACGGTTGAGAACACCTTCGAAATATTCATCGGCAGTAAGGTCGCGCCTGCGTTTCTGGAGAAAGCGTTTTACCGATTCGGCATTGACGGCGTCGGGTTGGGGAATTCCCTCATTTACTCGCAGGCCCTTATAGTCGGGATGGTTTTCGATATGCCCTGTTGTAGATTTCATGAAATAAAGTTTATGCAAAAATAAAAGTAATACAACAAAGCAAAAACGAAAGGCGCCAAAGAATTCGATCCCCGGCGCCCTTTATAAACATCAGTATGTTTCTTTACTATGTGATATTTGTCGATACCCTTAAAGTGGTTGTTGCGTTTTTAGGGTCGTTGGTAATTACGGTAACGGTTTTACTTTGCCTGCCTTTCTTTCCAGTTGAATCGAATACTACTTTAATCGGAGCTGTTTCGCCCGGGGCAATAACATTTTTTGAAGGTGAAACAGCGGTACAACCGCATGATGAGCGTACATTGCGTATGATCAGATCGCGTTTCCCTTTGTTGGAAAGTTCAAAGGTATATTCTTTTTTATCGCCCGATTTCATATCGCCAAAATCGTAGGATGTAGTGTTGAACGAAGCAACCGGAGCATTAGCAAGGTCGGCTGCCGAAAGGTTCGAGAAATCCTCTTCGATAGTGGCACTAACCCCGATCGAGCTCTTGTAATCGTTACTGCCATTAAGGCTCAGATATATACGATGCGAGGCAAAACCATAGGTATTTGCGCCGCTGGCATCGTAGGTTACTGTGAGCATTCCTTTACCTTTTGCAGGAATGGTCTGAGGTTGAACTGTAGCTTTGATAAATGGTGGCAACTGACGGAAACCAACGGTAATTGGCTTGTCGGTATCATTTACAAGTTCGAGCTGTTCTGTTTTAACCTCATTTTGCTTGATGGTAGGAAACGAAATATGGTTACGCTCTGCCCTCAGCTCGCCAATTTCGCGGGGATATAGTTCAGCTATGGTTCTTTCCCTTTCTTCAACCCTTCCGCTGATGGTCAGCACAACCATGGGTGTTTCGGCGTTACTTTGCACGGTTGCCGTTTTACTGAATGCCCCCGGACGATTTGCCGGATTATAGGCAAGTTTTATAATTCCTTTGCCGCCGGGAGGAACAGGTTGACGTGTCCATTCAGGAGCAGTGCAACCACACGAAGCGCTTACATTATTTAGGATAAGTGGCGAAGACCCCTGGTTGGTAAATTCGAAGGTTGCGGTCTGAATACCGTCACTTTCTTTAAACGACCCATAATTGTGTTCCGTTTTATCAAACACAATTTTAGGTTTGCCCTGGCTTGCCGCAAAGTTTATAAATCCTGCTGCCAGCAATACCAATGTGAGTGTAAATAACTTTTTCATATTGAAGTCAATTATATAATAATTTAATTTTCAATTATCTTTACAAAGTTACGCCGATGCTGTTTGCGAAATGTTAATCGGGTGTAATTTCTTGTTAATGAATTGTTAAACAAAGTTTTTATACATATTGGTTTTTCTGATATTTGTACGATGAAGCGAAAAGCGTTGAAATATATTATCATACTTGCGGTGTTATCCATTGTGGGTATCTTCACTATCCAGTTTGGTATCCTGAAAAATACCTACGATATAAACGAACAGCAATTTCAGGAAACGGTATCCGTAGCGCTGAGGGAAGTCGCCTGGCAGGTATTGGAGGCAGCAGGTCAGACACCCCGTTTTGACAATATTGAACCCGTTGAACGCTATTCGAGAAACTACTATCTGGTGAATGTTAATTATTTCATCGATCCTGAGGTATTAAAAGTCCAAATCAGGGAACAGTTTAAGCGTCATGGCCTGAATCTTGATTTCGAGTATGCCATTTACGACCCCGATACCGGAACAATGCAATACGTTGAATATGTGTGCGCCAATGAGGATTCATGCAAACATACACCGGCGCTGTTTTTTCCCGAATCGGAAAAATATACACACTATTTTGTTGTCAATTTTCCGACTATTAAGCCCTATATCCAGGAAAGGCTGAAAGGATGGTACTTTATGACCAGTCTGCTTGTAATTGTACTCACATTTTTCGGGTATTCCCTTTGGGTGATTATTAAACAAAGGCAGCTGTCCGAAATTCAGAAAGTATTTATTAACAACCTTACCCATGAGCTGAAAACGCCGATCTCGTCGATAGGGCTGGCAGCACAGGTGCTCAGCAATGAAAAAATCCTGGAAACCCCCGACAGGTTGTTCAATTATGTAAGGATAATTAACGAACAGAGCAACCGGCTGGCCAAAAATGTTGAAAAGGTCTTAAGCCTTGCAACCCTCGAAAAAAACAAAATCCAGTTGGTTAAAGAAGAGATTGGCATAAATGCGTTTGTTAAGGCTACCCTATCGAGGTTCAGGCAGTCGGAACTTGGTGCGATTGGCGAATACCGGACAAACTTCACTCCCGATGAAATTTTTATCTGGGCCGATCCTTTTCACCTCGGAAATATCTTGCAGAATATCCTGGAAAATGCAATAAAATATTGTCGGACACAACCCATTATTGAGGTAAGCATCATCGACCGGAAAAAACATGTCCACATCATGATTAAGGACAATGGAATAGGCATACCCCGCGAGGCGAGAAAAAAAATATTCCGGAAATTTTACCGTGTGCCCACCGGTAATGTACATGATGTGAAAGGATTTGGATTAGGCCTCGATTATGTGGCCAAACTGGTAAAGGCCCATCGATGGAGAATTTCAGTATCCGACAATCCTACGGGAGGAAGTATATTTACCCTTATTATACCGCGTAACCATGAACGAAATTAAGTTTCCTGTTTTGCTGGTGGAAGATGATCCGGCATTAAACTTCATCATCCGCGACAATCTCGAACAAAACAACTACCATGTAACCGTAGCCGAAGATGGCGAAAAGGCTTTGAAGCTATTCAGATCGGGCAATTTTGCGCTGATCATACTCGATGTGATGTTGCCCAAACTCGATGGTTTTTCGGTAGCAAAAGAAATCAGAAAAACCGACGAACAGGTACCCATACTGTTTCTTACAGCGCGATCGATGACCGAAGATAAAATTACCGGCCTGACCATAGGTGGCGACGACTACATAACCAAACCTTTCAGCATGGAGGAATTACTGCTGAAAATGAAGATATTCCTGAAAAGGAGCAACACGGGTTCTTCAAACAATTTCAGAAACGAGGTAATCATCGGCAATTATGTATTTATTGAAGAGGAACTTCTGTTGAAATGCACCGGATATGAACGCCGTTTGACCCTGAAAGAAGCCGAACTCATAAAATTGTTTGCCAATCATCAGAATGTGGTTCTAACCAGGGATGAAATCCTTAACCGTGTCTGGGGTTCGAACGATTATTTTCTGGGACGTAGCCTCGATGTTTTTATTTCGCGACTCAGGAAATATTTTTCGAACGATCCGAACATAAAAATTGTAAACCTGCATGGGATTGGATTCCGTTTTTCGGTAAAAACCGATGAACCATAAAAATCTTTCGTACTACTTTGGTAGAATTGAAAATAAACCTATTTTTGCAGTCCGAAAAAATGAAGGAATAATCAATCAGGTAAATATATAGCGATGAAAAGAACATTTCAGCCATCGAACAGGAAAAGAAGGAACAAGCACGGTTTCAGGGAAAGAATGTCAACGGCAAATGGCCGCAAGGTTTTAAAAGCCCGTCGTGCAAAAGGAAGAAAAAAATTGACCGTTTCTGACGAACCAAGGCATAAAAGATAATTTTACTGCTGATGTTTTTAGTATCCGGAAAGGTAAGGAGCAATAATTCCTTACCTTTTCGTGTTTATTCCTAATTATCTTTGTATTTCAGGTCACAATTTATTAACAAATGAGTATCAGAAAATTTCTAACCAGCCGGGTTTTCTTCAGGCACCTTGCACTGGCCATTGGAATATCGCTTGCAGCGATTTTTTTGGTACTGCTTTCATTGAAACTTTATACCAGACATGGCGAATCCATTCCTGTGCCCGACCTTACAGGCCTTACCGAGCCTGAATTCTCGAAAATGCTCGATAGATTGCACCTCAGATATGCAATTACCGATAGCACTTATGTGGAGGAAATCACTGCGGGAGGCGTAGTTGACCAGGTTCCCGATGCGGGGCACCGTGTAAAACGAAACCGTACCCTTTTTCTCACCATAAATGCAATTGCTCCCGAACAGGTAGCCATCCCGCCCTTAACCGATATTTCGCTCAGGCAAAGCCTGGCCCAGATTGAATCGGCCGGATTAGTTCCCGGAAACATTACATATAAGCCCTCAGAATTCAGAAACCTGGTATTGGAAGCGAGCATTGGCGGCCGCCAGGTAATCACCGGCGAAATGGTAGCTAAAGGCACAAGGGTCGATTTGGTTGTGGGTTCGGGAGAAGAGATGGGCCTTGTATTTTTACCAAATGTGACCGGGTTAACCCTGCAAACAGCCAGGCAAATCATCGCTGAATCGATGCTTAGCCTCGGAGCAGTAATTTACGATAATACCGTTATTAGCCGCACTGACTCCATCCAGGCCAGGGTATGGCGGCAACACCCCGATTTCAGGTCGGTACTTAACGTACATGCCGGGTCTTCGATCGATTTGTGGGTAACCATGGACGAAGGCAAGTTTATGGAAAACAACCCTGATGATGGAAATACCAACGAAGAACTTGATTTTTAGGCTACTGTAATGCTGAAAGATTTTGACGAAACCGAAGGCCTGGAAGAAAATGAGATGTTTGAACATTTCAGGTTGGTTGCCGATCCCGGTCAATCGTTGATAAGGGTCGATAAATTTCTTGCCAGCCGCATCGACAAAGCTTCGCGAAGCCGAATACAAGCGGCCGCCGATGCGGGGAATATTTTGGTGAACAACGTGCCTGTTAAAGCCAATTATAAAGTAAAACCCGGCGATACCGTAGTTGTAGTAATGGATTATCCCAAGCGGGAACTAAAAATTATCCCAGAAGAAATCCCGCTCGATATTGTTTATGAAGACGACGAACTGATGGTTATTAACAAACCGCCGGGACTTGTGGTACACCCCGGACATGGCAATTACAGCGGAACATTGGTAAACGCCCTTTCGCACTATTTAAACGATCTCCCGCTGTTTAATACCGGCGACACCCGCCCCGGACTGGTGCACCGGATCGACAAAGACACTTCAGGGCTGATGGTGGTTGCCAAGACCGAAATGGCCAAAAACAGCCTTGCCATTCAGTTTTTCGAGAAAACTTCGTTCAGAAAATATGTAGCCCTGGTTTGGGGAAATTTAAAGGAAAACAAGGGTACAATAACCGGCAACATCGGCAGGAGCCTGAGCAACCGCCAGATATTCACCGTTTTTCCGGAAGGTGACCATGGAAAGCCTGCCGTAACCCATTATAAGGTAATCGAACGTTTAGGCTATGTAAACCTCATTGAATGTCAACTGGAAACGGGACGTACCCACCAGATCAGGGTACACATGAAATATATAGGTCATCCGCTGTTCAACGACTCAACCTACGGAGGAGACCAGATTCTCAGGGGAACCACCTTTACCAAATACAAACAGTTTGTTCAGAATTGCTTCCAGATATTGCCCCGGCAGGCGCTTCATGCCAAGTCGCTGGGGTTCCTGCACCCAACCACCGGAAAAGCCATGTTGTTTGAATCGGAATTGCCCGATGATATGCTGGCCGTTGTTGAAAAATGGAGAAACTATATTGCAAACCGCGAAATAACATAAAGGAAAGAAAATGAAACCCAATATTGCTGTAACAAATGGTCGGGCGGATAAACGGTGGAAGTCCA
>CAZMDP010000068.1:6679-7667 GCA_964565015.1 uncultured Prolixibacteraceae bacterium
TCAAACCCAATATTGCTGTAATTGCCGGAGGATATTCATCGGAATACCAGGTATCCGTAAAAAGTGGTAAAAATGTTTTCGGGGCTATTGATCCCGAATTGTTTACCCCCTGGTTAATACATCTGACCAAAGACAACTGGCTGGTATTTGAAAACGGTCAACCCATTGCTGAGGTCAATAAAGCCGATTTCAGCTTTATTGTCAGGGGGAATAAGATTATACCCGATTTTATATACATCACCATTCACGGCACACCTGGTGAGGATGGAATTTTACAGGGTTACTTCGAATTGATTGGCATCCCCTACTCTACCTGCAACGTACAGGTTTCGGCGCTAACATTCAACAAGTGGCACTGCAGCAACTTCCTACGTAGCTTTGGCGTGAAAATGGCAAAGTCGGTGCGGCTTACTGCCGGTGAAAACATCGATACAAAGCATTTGGCCGGAACATTGGGGTTGCCCCTGTTTGTGAAGCCCAATGCAGGCGGCTCAAGTTTCGGGGTTTCCAAAGTAAAATCGGAAGAAAAACTGAAAGAGGCCATCGAACATGCCTGGACCGAAAGCCGCGAAGCATTGGTAGAAGAGTTTATTGCCGGCACGGAATATACCTGCGGACTGGCCCGGCTGAACGGAGAACTGGTTATTTTCCCCGTAACCGAAGTGTTGCCCAAAAACGAATTTTTCGACTTCGAAGCCAAATATACGCCCGGCGCCACCGACGAAATCACACCTGCAAGGTTGCCCGAAAACCTTTTCAAAGAATGTCAGCAATTGAGCGCTAAGATATATGACTGGTGTGGCTGCGAAGGAATTGTGCGCATTGATTATATCCTGAACAACGGTGAATTTTATTTTCTGGAAGTAAATACCACCCCCGGCATGACCGCCACCAGCTTTATTCCTCAGCAGATTGCCGCCATGGG
The DNA here is from genome assembly GCA_964565015.1 of uncultured Prolixibacteraceae bacterium. Taxonomy (GTDB): domain Bacteria; phylum Bacteroidota; class Bacteroidia; order Bacteroidales; family Prolixibacteraceae; genus UBA1413. Next base: position 7,605 of record CAZMDP010000068.1, read on the forward strand.
AAAAACCCTGCGCGAGGTTTTAACTTGTATTATTCAGGACAGGCTTAAGTATTAGTATTCAGG
>CAZMDP010000069.1:0-7637 GCA_964565015.1 uncultured Prolixibacteraceae bacterium
GTATCCTCGTCGAACAATACAACCGCATCGACAAAAAAAAGCGAAGCCAAAAGCAAGGCACGGGAGTTTTCATCGATAACCGGGCGCCCATCACCTTTCAACCGGGCAACCGAACGATCGCTGTTAAGGCCGATAATCAACCTGTCGGCCAGGCCGGCAGCCTTTGCCAGGTAGTCGATATGGCCTCGGTGCAGGATATCGAAACATCCATTTGTAAACACAACCTTGTCACCACTGAATTTCCAACGTTTCAGGTTTGCCGAAAATGATCCGAACCCGGGGAAAATTTTTGAGTTTATAATTTCCAGATAATCCATTTGCAAAGTTTTGATAAAAATAAAAAAACCTTATTGCCCGCGAAAACAATAAGGTTTTAAATCGATAAAATATCGCTTTATACCAACCGGTTGGTTTCCGTATCGGGAAAAACCAGCCAGGGTTTAAATTTTTTAGCTTCTTCAAATTCCATCTGGGCATACGAAATAATTATAACCACATCGCCAACGGCCACTTTCCGGGCTGCAGGCCCGTTCAGGCAGATTACCCCGGAACCTCTTTCACCTTTTATTACGTAGGTTTCGAGCCGCTCCCCATTGTTGATGTTGACTACCTGCACCTTTTCATTTTCGATTAGGTTGGCGGCATCCATCAGGTCTTCGTCGATGGTAATACTGCCCACATATTGCAGGTTGGCTTCGGTTACCGTAACCTTGTGAATTTTCGATTTGCAAACTTCAATAAACATTTCTTCTCCTTTAACTGAAATACATATTATCGATGAGCCTCACCTTTCCGCACCAAACAGCTACACAGGCTACAACCCTGCCTTCGTGGCCGAAGCTATCGACCGGTTTCAGGCTATGTTCGTCAACCAGTTCGGTATATTCAACATTCAGGTATGGGTTATTGTTGATGCGGTCGATTATCCAAAGCTTAAGTTCAGGTACGGATAGTTTATCAGTAAGTTTTGATGCTTGTGTTAAAGTTTCGTAAATAATTGCGGCATTTCTTCTTTCCTCGTCCGAAAGGAGTTCATTTCGCGAACTCATGGCCAAACCGCTTTCTTCCCTGACAATGGGACAAGGAACAATGTTTATCGGATAATTCAACTTGTTGACCATGTGCTTAATAATGGCTAATTGTTGAAAATCCTTCAGCCCGAAATATGCGTTGTTTGGTTGAACCAGATCGAACAGGCGGCTTACTACCTGAGCAACCCCATTGAAATGACCTGGTCTGAATTTACCTTCCATCACCTGATCAAGCCCGTCGAAATCGAAAATCCGGTTGTCGGGTTCGGGGTAAATATCTTCGACCGAAGGGGCAAAAACAATACGGCATCCTGTATTTTCGAGCCTTTGGGCGTCGGCGGCAAGATTTCGCGGGTAACGTTCCAGATCGCCTTTGTCGTTGAATTGCGTGGGATTTACAAATATGCTCACAACCACGGTATCGTTTTCATTTACAGCTCTTTCTACCAAAGCAATATGGCCATCGTGCAATGCCCCCATGGTGGGAACAAACCCGACGATACCGTTCGATTTCAACTCCTTCAGTATTCCTCTGAGCTGGTCAGTTGTGTGGATTATCTGCATATCAATTCTTAAACCGGCGCAAAAATAATCATTTTCATTATTGTGTACTTCAGTCAAAATTAATCTAACCAACTGATTTGCTGATTGAAATTGATAATACGGATATTTTAGTTAATTTTGCATGGTTTTTTTTAAATACATTCAATTTTTCATGGAAAGTAAAAGAATACTTTATATTTCTCAGGAGATTACCCCTTACTTGCCAGAAAGTGAAATGTCGGAAATTGCCCGTTATCTCCCTCAGGGTGTCCAGGAGAGGGGGCGGGAGATCAGGACTTTTATGCCCCGCTACGGATGTGTAAATGAAAGAAGGAACCAGCTCCACGAAGTTATCCGTTTGTCGGGGATGAACCTGGTTATCAACGACACCGACCATCCGCTGATTATCAAGGTTGCTTCCATTCAGTCGGCACGTATGCAGGTATATTTCATTGATAACGAAGATTATTTTCATCGCAAGTGTGTGCTTTACGACGAACACGGAAATTTTTTCGAAGATAACGACGAGCGGGCTATTTTCTTTGCGCGTGGCGTACTCGAAACCGTAATAAAATTAAGATGGGCCCCCGATATTGTACATTGCCACGGATGGCTTACCTCTCTGGTGCCCATTTACATTAAAAAATATTACCACGACGACCCTTTATTCTCACAATCAAAAGTGGTTTATTCCGTTTATAACGATGATTTTGAGGGGGAGCTCAATAAAAACTTCCGTAAAAAACTGGTTGTAAAAGGGATTACTTCGGGCGATACCAAAGTGATTGAACATCCTACTTTTGAAAATGTAACCAAAATGGCCATCAATTTTTCGGATGCCGTTATACAGGGAACCGAAAAAATCAGTCCTGAACTGGAAAAGTATATTCTCGAATCGAAAAAACTGTTCTTGCCTTTCCAGTCGAAAGAGGATTATATTGATGCCTACAACAATTTTTACGACAAGGTGTAATTAATTTAGTTTACTTTTGAAATTCAGAAAATTCAGAAACATGAAAATAGTTTTCAGGTGTAAGGTATTGTTTTTCAGTATAGTATCGGTCTTTGTATTTAATGCCTGTAACGATCCGGGCGATGTAGGAATGGAACTTCTCCCCACTTCCGACCTGGTCAGGGTAAGTAATAAAATCTATAAAGAACTAAATCGGGCATATACTTTTATCGATGATTCGGTCAGGAGCGACGAAGCAACCACCAGCCTGCTCGGCAGTTTCCATGACCCGGTATTCGGAAAAACAACCATTGATCTGGCTGTGCAATTGCGACTTACCTCATTCCCGAATTTCGGGCCTAATGCTGTTGCCGACTCAATCAAATTCTTCTTTTATTACAGTACAGTGTATGGTGATACCACAACTGTCCAGAAATTGAAATTTTACGAGTTAACCTCGTCAATCGACCCAGATGAAAACTATTACGGAAATATTGATCTGTCGCAATATGCTTCTTCAATTCCATTGGCCGAATACAATTTCAAACCAAAAGTACAACTTGATACAATTCGAAAAGACACTGTTTATCAATTGGTTGGGGTGAAACTCGACCATTCGCTGGCACAGAAACTGATTTCGGCCGATTCGCTCGATATGATCAATAACGAAGCTTTTCTGAATTATTTCAAAGGGCTCTACATAAAACCAGAACCTGTAAACCAGGGTGGTGCAATTGTTTCACTGGATATGATCCCCACCTCTAATTTTCAGGGTTCGGCACTGGTTCTCTATTACCACAACCAGGTGCCAAATCGCACCAAAGACGACACACTCTCAAGGGCCTACTATATTACAAGCTTCAGTGCTAGGGTGAACAGCTTTAAGCACGATTACTCGCAGACAGCATTTTATCAGAACTTAAATAAGGAAATCACCGTTGATAGTCTGATTTATATCCAGTCGACCGGTGGCCTCAAATCAAAAATAATCATTCCGGGCCTCGAAAGCTGGAAAGATTCGACCAATATCGCCATAAACAAAGCCGAAGTGATATTTCAGGTTGACACAACACTATCCGAATACAGAAAATACCCCCTCCCCAACCAGTTGCTGTTAACCTACGTTAACAATGACGGGCTTGAGCGCCTGCCGCGCGATTATACATTTTATGCACCGTATTACGGAGGCTATCTGCAATCGGATTTTACTTACCGCTTTAATATAACACAACATTTACAAAGCATCATAAAGGGTACGAACAACAACAACGGATTTTATCTGACGCCATATTACAAGAACAACGAATTGCGGCGTGCCGTCATAAAAGGAAGTTCGAGCGCTCAGGGTATCCGGGTTGTGGTTACCTATTCCAAACTATTACAATAACAAACAACCAAACTATGTGTGGCATTGTTGGCTATATCGGGACAAAAAATGTTTACCCGATACTCATCAACGGGCTCAAACGCCTCGAATACAGGGGTTACGACTCGGCTGGAATTGCCTTGTGTAACCACGGAATAAAAGTTTACAAGAAAAAGGGAAAGGTCAGCGAACTGGAGCAATACTGTTCCGACCAGGATATTACCGGAACCATAGGAATCGGACATACCCGATGGGCTACCCATGGCGAACCAAACGATGTTAACGCGCATCCCCACCTGTCCATGAACGGTAGTTTTACGGTGGTACACAATGGCATTATTGAAAATTATTCGGAGCTCAAATCGGATTTAACCCGGCAGGGTTTTACTTTCAGGAGCGAGACCGATACCGAAGTACTTTGTAACCTGATCGAGTTTTTCTACCGCCAAAGCGAAGAAATAACCGCCGAAATGGCTGTGCGGCTTGCACTTTCGAAAGTGGTGGGCGCTTACGGCATTGCGGTTTTATGTCACCACGAAACCGATAAACTGATTGCAGCCCGTAAAGGGAGCCCGCTGGTAATCGGTATCGGCAAAGGCGATTATTTTCTGGCCTCTGATGCCAGCCCCATTGTGGAATATACCAACCACATGGTTTACCTGAACGATTTTGATGTGGCTATACTTGAAAAAGGAAGCCTTACCATAAAAAACATCGAAAATCAACCTGTATCGCTTAAAATACAGCATGTTGACCTATCGATTGGAGAACTGGAAAAAGGCGACTTTGAGCATTTTATGCTGAAGGAGATTTTTGAGCAGCCCAAAACCATCGAAGATACCTTCAGGGGCAGGCTCAGGCCTGAGGTTCCTGAAATTGTACTTGGCGGGCTCCTTGATGTTTTCCCCAAACTGATTGAAGCCAAACGCATAATAATTATTGGTTGCGGAACCTCGTGGCATGCCGCCCTAATCGGCGAGTACCTTATTGAGGAATTTGCCCGCGTTCCTGTTGAAGTGGAATATGCTTCGGAATTCAGGTACCGCAATCCCGTGCTTTCGCAGGGCGATGTGGTAATTGCCATCAGTCAGAGCGGCGAAACCGCCGACACCCTTGCAGCCCTTAAAATGGCCAAAGAAAGGGGAGCACTTATTCTTGGCATCTGCAATGTGGTAGGCTCGAGTATTGCCCGTGAAACCGATGCTGGCGTATATACCCATGCCGGAATTGAAATTGGTGTGGCCTCGACCAAGGCTTTTACGGCACAGGTAACCGTGCTGACTATGCTTGCCATCAGGCTGGCTTACCGCAAAGGAACCCTATCGGAAGAACAATACGCCGAATTAATTTCAGAACTTGCCGGAGTACCCGAAAAAGTACGTACCATCCTGGTTTCACACCCATCGATAAAAACGGTTGCCGAAAAAATCAAAGATTGTATCAATGCCCTTTATCTTGGCCGCGGAATTCTCTTCCCGGTTGCACTGGAAGGGGCCCTTAAACTCAAGGAAATATCCTATATCCATGCCGAAGGGTATGCAGCCGGCGAAATGAAGCACGGCCCCATTGCCCTGGTCGACGATAACCTTCCGGTGATGGTGGTAGCACCACGCGACAATTATTACGAAAAAATTGTGAGCAACATTCAGGAAGTTAAAGCCAGGAAAGGAAACATTATAGCCGTGGTTACCGAGGGGGATACCCGATTAAAGGAAATGGCCGATTATTCGATCGAAATTCCACGTTCGCATCCGGCAGTATCGCCCTTGCTCTCCATTATTCCGCTCCAGTTGCTGGCATATTACATTGCTGTGCTGAGGGGTTGCAATGTGGATCAGCCCCGCAACCTGGCCAAATCGGTTACTGTTGAATAAATGCTGGCCGAAATTATCACTTTTTTCCTGCTTGCCGTTGGCTTAAGTTTCGATTCTTTTGCCGTTTCGGTTTCATGTGGGATCATTAAAAAAGAGATCCGATTCTCTCAGGCAATAGTTATAGCCGCTTCTCTGGCTTTCTTTCAGGCACTGTTTCCGCTTATCGGTTGGTTTATCGGAACTTCGTTGCATTCTCTGCTATCTGGTTTTGATCACTGGATTGCATTCGTCCTGCTACTGATCATTGGGGTGAGAATGATCTGGGAAGGGGCACATTACCACGTAAAACCCATAGACTACAACCCAATGAACTGGAAGGTAATGCTGGGTTTATCGGTTGCTACCAGTATCGACGCCCTCGCCGTGGGTTTAAGCTTTGGTTTTCTCGAAGTACAGTCGTTTTATCCGTTACTGATCATTGGGGCGGTTACCTTCATAGCAGCCATGCTCGGAATGTTGTTCGGGAAAAATATTTCGGGAGAAAAAAGCCACCGCGCAATAATCATAGGGGGTATAATCCTTATCCTTATTGGCCTGAAAATAGTTGCAGAACATTTGGGGAATATAGTTTTATTTTAAAGGTTTTATTTTGCCCGAAATTTTTTATTTGATGAAGATCGGAAATATTGAACTTGGACAGGTACCGCTATTTCTGGCACCCATGGAGGATGTAACCTACAAATCGTTTCGCTATATGTGCAAAAAATATGGCGCCGATGTGATGTACACCGAATTTGTGTCATCGGATGCCCTCTCGAGGAATGTGTCGAAAACGAAGCAAAAAATGAAGTTGTTCGATTTCGACCGTCCGGTTGCCATACAGTTATACGGGCACGATATTGAAGCCATGGTACTTGCTGCAAAAGTAGCCGAAGAAGCCGCTCCCGATTTTATTGATATAAATTTTGGCTGTCCGGTAAAAAAGATTGTCCGCAGGGGCGCAGGTGCAGCCATGTTGCAGGACCTCCCGAAAATGCAACAGATGGCCAGTGCCATTGTAAAAGCCGTTTCGTTGCCTGTAACGGCAAAAACCCGGCTGGGATGGGACCAGAACAGTAAACCGATACATGAAGCCGCACTTCGCCTGCAGGATGCCGGCATTGCGGCACTTGCCATACATGGCCGTACCCGCGACCAGTTTTATACCGGTAATGCCGACTGGACATTAATCGGAGAAGTGAAAAACGATCCGCGCATACATATCCCCATCATCGGAAACGGCGACATAAAAGGGCCGGTACGCGCATCGGAACTACTCAAACAAACCGGTGTTGACGGCTTGATGATAGGCAGGCCAGCAATAGGAAGACCATGGATTTTCAGGGAAATAAAACACTATTTCGAAACCGGCGAATTATTGCAACCCCCTTTGGTAACCGAAGTGGTGGAAAATGTTCACCAGCAACTTCAAATGAGCATCGAATGGAAAGACGATGAACGGCGCGGCATACTCGAAATGAGGCGCCATTTTGCCCGCTATTTTCCCCATTTGCCCGATTTCAGGGAACTAAAAATTGCACTGCTCAGGGCCGAAACCTACGATGCCGTTAATGAACTGCTCGGCAAAATCGCTGAAAAATACAGTGGAATGCGGGTCGATTATACCGATGTTTCGCTAAACTGATATCCATGGAGAATCCTTTTCGTAACCATTATTCGGAGAAATCGCTCTGGAAAAAAATGGGTGATTTTGCCCTACTTGCCGGGCAGCAGGTAAATTATGCAGTATTGTTGCTTTACTACGTTATGGTCGATCCGAAAATTGCCATCAAACAAAGGATGGCCATTGCGGCAGCACTGGGCTATTTTATTTTTCCGGCCGATGCAATCCCCGACATAACACCTATCATCGGTTTTTCGGATGATCTGGG
>CAZMDP010000070.1:0-7597 GCA_964565015.1 uncultured Prolixibacteraceae bacterium
GATGCCCATCTCATCGCTGGCAGAGGCTGTAAAATCACGCCGTTCGATAACTCCGATAACCTGTAACCATACATCGCCGGTTTTAATGTATTTACCAATGGGATCTTCCTGGGCAAAGAAAGTATTGCGCACATTATCCCCGATAATGCACACAGGATATCCGGATTCTTCCTGTCTTTCCGTAAAAGTTGTCCCCGACTGGAGAGAAATCCCGAACAACTCAAAATAATGGTTATTTGTACCCTCAAGGGTCACAGGCCGGCTTCGTCCGTTGTGGATGGCCGAGTAGTTAAACGATATTACCGGGCAAACCCTGGCCACCGTGGGTATCACCTCCGAAATGGCTACGGCATCGAGCAAGGTCAGTCCTTTTGAGAACTTACGGTTACGGGTATTGGCGTCACCGTCGGCAGCTGTGGTTTCTGTATTTCCGCTCATGCTCGAACTGGATGGGGTTATGATAATATTGTTTACCCCGACCATTTTTATCTGTTCCAGAATTTCCTGTTCGGCACCGTTCCCTATGGCGAGCATACTGATTACGGCTGCTACACCGAATATAATACCGAGGGCAGTGAGCAGCGATTTGACCTTATTTGTTTGAATGGCCTCAATGCCGATAATAATATCGTGAAGGTATCTCTGAATAATTTTTCTCATCGGGCTGCCCTTGTTTCATTGTTTTCTGAAAAACCCGGATATCTGTTCTCCTGATTGGTGCTTCGGTTATTTCTGGCCTGGGTTTCGTTTTTCTGTTGTTCGGCTTCCCTTTTTCTGATCTCTTCGAGAATTTCGAGGCCGACAAGCGGAAGATCATCAGGATGTTCGGGCCTGTTGATCAGGATTTTATCTCCTTCGGAAATTCCGTTTCTGATGATGGTAAAATTCTCGTTTTCGTCGCCGATATCGATAATCTGCCTCACAATGGCGTTATTCTTTTGAAGGAACACAAACCTGATGCTGTCGTTCTGGAAAATAGCATCGGAGGGAATGAAAATTTCATCGTTGTATGAACCGGTCTGAATAACGTTGCTGGTGGTCATGGCTGGCCTTAGGTCGGGGTCGCTGCCTTCGATCCTTATTCTGACCTCAAAAACTTTTGCATCGCTGCGGGGCATAGGCTGGCCTATGTTGGCTACCGTTATGACCTCGCCCTGAAGTTGCTTTTCGGGGAATGCGTCGATGCCAATAGTTACCTTTTGGCCGGGCTTGACTTTCGAAATATCGATCTCGTTAACGAAAGTAACCGAAATCATTTGCGAAAGATCGGGCAATGTTGCAATGATGGGCATCCATCGGCTGACTGTTGCACCGATGCGGATTTTCTGCCCAAATCGGTCTTTGGCATAAATCAGCATCCCCGACCGGGGTGCATAAATGTTCAGTGAGCGGTAAGCTACTTCAAGCTCGTTGACACGTGCTTCGCGCTGGCTAAGGTTAACCTGAGAGCGGTTCACGCGGGTTGCGGCCTGCTGTTGTTTAAGGGCATAACCTTTTATTTCCTGATCGTACGTACGTTTGGCTTTTTCAAGGTCCATTTCGGCTTTGCGGATTACAGCCGGTGATTCAAACTTCGATTCCTCGAGGATTATCTGCATCTGTTCAACCTGTTCGCGGGCATTCACAATCTGGTCGCGTGCGTTGCTCAGGTTGAGGTTGGAGTCCATTTTGGCATCTTCAAATTCATTCAGAGCCTGTTCAAGTTCCAGCCGGGCATTTACCAGTACTTCCTCAACAGCTTTATGATCGAGCGACCCCACATAGTCACCCTCGTCAACCTGCGAGCCTTCTTCAATCAGGTCGGTTATCTTGATTTCGTAAATACGCACGTTACGGCCTCCCAACTCTTCGGGGACCAATATATTTTCGGAGTTTTCGGCTTCGAGCTGCCCGGTGGTATATACCAGAACCTCGAACGACCCTTTACGTGCCTCAACTGTAATGTAGGGTACCGATTCTTTTGAGCCAGAAAGCAGAAAAAATGCGCTGACGATCACTGCAACGGCAACAACAAATACCAGAATTTTTTTCTTCATATAAAACTTTACTAATACAGACTATCTTTCTATGCCTTTGGTTTAATCGTAATCCAAACTGTGCAAGTTATCAATTAAAGGGTAGCCAAAAAAACATTCGATCAGGTAATTCATGATTATTAAGCATATTTAACCTGTTAAGATTAATTCAACTAATAAACACACCTGTTTAACCGTTATTGCCCGAAAAGCTTTCATTAACGTCGGCTTAACAACAAAAAAGTGGGTTTTCCTGTATAAAAACCCACCATTCAGATACCTGCAAAGGCATAATAATTACTCTAACCGGACTGGCCACTTAAAATTCTTATCGAGCAGATCGTTAATCGGCATATTTCTTTTATAAACATCGAAGCGTGAAAATCCGCGGTCAATGATTTCATAATCGGGCACTGCAACCGCCCTTTTCATGGCAACAACCGGTGTTCCGGTAATATCTTCCACAGCCTTTTTCAGGAGTGGTTCGGTCAAATCCCCTAAAGGAAGGGCAGGTAGCAGTTCATCGCGAACGTTGAATTTAGGTGCAAATCCGTTTTTAAAATTGGTAACGCCCTGCGAATTGGCAAACCTTATCACTATGGGCTGAACGCCCCAATTGTCAAAATCTTTGTATGTTGCGGCGTTTTCGTAAATGTCTTCGGGCTTCAGGGTTATTGAAGCGGTATATTTTCCATAGGTTGTATCACCAACAGTTACAATCTGCATATAGGGTTCGAGGCCAATTATTGTAAGTTCTGAAGCGCTTGCAGTACCTCCTCCTGTCAATACATGAAGTTTACTTAGCCCCAGTTTTACCGGTACATCCGATTTGAAAGGTACCCTGAGTTGCGACTGAACATTTCTCGATTGCCAGTATGCCTGGTATTTGTCGTTCCATTGGTAAGTAACCAGAGTTTGCTCAGTATTTACAATGTTCAGAGGGGCCAGCGAACTTGCCAGGTACTGTGCTGCCGTGGTCTGGCCTCCGGGATTGTAACGCAGGTCGAGTACAAGACTGTTGATGTTCAGGTTTTTAAAATATTGCAAGGCTACATTCAGGCTGTCTTTGAAACGATCGATGTACTGGGTATAAAGCAGATATCCGATTTTCTGGCCGCCGTGTTCGATCACTTTGTACATAAGAACCGGGTTAAGGCTGAGTTCTTCGGCAATCATTGAAACTGAAGCACCGGGACCAATTGAACCTCCACTTAAAATTCCTTTTGTAACGTTAATTGAGGTTCCGCTTAATAACTGCCTGTAGTTGGAGGCGGTAATACTGCCGCCATTTATCAGCATAATGATATCGCCCCTTGTAAAACCTGCTTTGCTGGCAGGCGTGTTGGGGTAAACGTATTCAACAATGGCAAAATAGTTATCGGGCGCATTACTGAAACGTCCGAACGCCAAAGAATAACCATAAGCTTTTTCAATGCCCTGGTAACTGTCTTCAACTTCTTTGATGTTATCGGTTACAAACGACCATTTATCTTCTTTAACCAACAACTTTTTGAAATAAGCCTTACTGTCGAATTCATAGTTTACGTCGATAAAGGGCATATCTTTATACCAAAGGTAAACATCGTCCATCACATCCTTAATGAATGTATTGATTTTCCTGGTCAGCAGGGGAGCCATTTCCTTTTGTGGTTCCGGTTCGGGTTCCGGATCCTTTTTGCACCCCACAACCGATAATGCAACGGCAAGGAGTGCTATCAGCCAAAATTTAGCGGTATTCATACCAATATTTTTTATAAATAATATCGATGCAAAAATAACGCAAAATCGCTGAAAATGGTTTATTCTTTTTTCTCTGCCGGATATTCGATCCTTACATGGTAAATGTTGATCAGTTTCTTGAGCAAAACATCCTTAATGGTGTCGATATCGGCAAAAGTAAGGTCCGAATTATCGAGCTGCCGATCGGCCAGTTTCTGGTCGATCATACTGTTGATAAGGTTGCGAAGGTTTTCAACAGTTTTTTCTTTCATGCTTCTCGATGCTGCTTCAATTCCGTCAACCAGCATTACCACAGCCGCTTCGCGCGAACGGGGCAATGGCCCCGGATAAGCAAAATCTTCCTCGTTTACTTCTTCCTCGGGTTTTTCCTGTTTGTGCTTCAGATAGAAGTATTTGGCTTTTGTGGTTCCGTGATGGGTGGCTATAAATTCAACAATACTTTCGGGCAACTTGTATTTCCGGGCAGTTTTTATACCATGTTTTACATGGTCAATAATGATTTCGGCACTTTTGCGATAATCCATCTGGTCGTGGGGGTTCATACCCATCTCCTGGTTTTCGATGAAATAGGTTGGTTTTTCGGCTTTCCCGATATCGTGGTATAATGCTCCGGCCCTAACCAGGAATGGATTACCTCCAATTTTAAGTATGATTTCTTCTGCAAGGTTGGCTATCTGCATCGAGTGCTGAAAAGTACCAGGCGCTTCTTCGGCAAGCTTTCTCAACAGTGGCTGATTGGTGTTCGACAACTCAATGAGTGTTACATCGGAAATGAAACCAAATATTTTTTCGAAAATGTAAATCAGCGGATAAACTACCAGAATGAGCAGGCTGCTCCAGGCAAACCATTGCAGCATACGGTAATTGTAGGTAATAAGTGTTCCCTCCCTGATAAGGGTAACAGCCGTAAATACCAGTGCATAGGTAAGTGCCACCAAAAGCGAAGCTATAACAACATGAACACGACGGTGCATCTTATTCAGGCTGAAAACGGCAACCATGCCAGCCGATACTTCGAGCAGCACAAATTCATAATTGTTTGGCGCATAAAAACCAATGAGCAAAGAAGTTACAATAAGCGTGAAGATTGCAGTGCGCGGATCGTAAAAGGTGCGTACCACAACAGGCAAAATGGCAAGCGGTACCATATAAATATGCAGGTTATCGATAGAGTTTACAGCAATTGCCACAAACACCACCATAACAATCCATAACAACAGGAAGAGCAACATTCGGGAATTGTTCAGAATATTGGGTTTATAAATATAGAGGTACGAAAAGAGCAAGGTAAGAAAAACCAGTACCAGTACAAATTTTCCGATGGCAACCAACTGACTGTTGATCCCTTCGCCCCGTTTTTTTTCGTAGGCCCATTTGAGCGATTCGAGCAATTGAAACCTTGCATCATCAACTATTTCACCTTCAAGGATAATCCTTTCGCCCGATTGGACCATACCCCTGGCCGTTGACAACGACGATTCGAGCCTTTGCAATTCGTTTCGCGAATAATTTTCGTCGTAACGGAGGTTGCTCTGAATGTACTTACCCGGATCGAGGTTGAGCAGTGCGGCATACAATCCCTGATAACGCCGGCCAAGGAGATTTATCTGATCCCTGAAAAGGTTATAGGCTACTTTCTCGGAGAGCAAACCCGAAATGGGCGATTTAGCGACCAGGTTACCCAATACAACCGAAATTTCGGTCCGGTCTTTTAATATCTCCATCGATTCGGGCGACGAAGACAGAATCCCGCTGGTATACAGCAAAGCGAGGTATTGGGTCAGTTCGGCTACCAATTCGGCTTTTGCCGGATAATCGTCTTCCGAAATGGTTGAAAGATCGTTAACGAGTTCAGCCGTTTTTTGAATTACGATGCTGGTGTCTTTTATAAAATAAGGTGCAAAGCTTTTTAACAGTTCACGTCGTTCGGCATCTATTTCTGTCTGTGTTTTCAGAATTGCAAAATCAAAAGGCGCTACCAGGTTTTCGTGTTTCCAGGGCGCTCCTTTCTGGTATTCATACTTAAAACGGGGTTCCGAAGGAAGAATAAAATAGAGTGCAACGGCAGCCAGAACAAAAACCGAAACCCTGAAAATGATTTTTGAGTAACTTAACAACTTATCTTTCAGATTTTTCATAATTCTACTTATTATTCTGAACTACATATACGGAAATAGATGCAGAAATTTTATTTTTGATTTCGTAAAATAACAAAATTTTTTAATGAAATACGGTATTTCCGGTTTAAGTTTAATCCCGGTGCGGAGCGAACCTTCGGAACGCAGCGAGATGGTTACCCAGATTCTGTTTGGCGAACATTTCGAGATTATTGAATATTTGCCAGGATGGTGCCATGTAGTTATTGCATACGACGGTTACCATGGTTGGATTGATCAAAAAATGATTACGCCCCTTACCGACAGACAGGCAGAAGCGATCGAAAAATCGCCGGTGGCTTATACCGCCGATATATTTACCCCGGTGATGGTTTCGAAAGATCAAAATCTTTTGCTTGTTGCTGGCAGCACACTTCCGTTGTGGAGACCCTATCTGAGGGAATTCACGGTAGGCACCACCACATTTGAGATGCATGGAAAAGTTTCGTACGGAGAGGTAAAGAATCCACGCGACCTGATCATTACTCAGGCCCTGAAATATTTTAACGCACCTTATTTATGGGGCGGCAGGAGCCCGATGGGGATCGATTGCAGCGGATTGACCCAGGTTATTTACAAAGTTGCCGGAATAAAACTTCCGCGCGATGCCTCACAACAGGTAACCTGTGGAACTGCGATAAGTTTTGTGGAGGAATCGCTGCCGGGCGATCTGGCCTTTTTCGATGATGACGAGGGCCGGATTACCCATGTGGGCATTCTCTGGAAGCAAAACAAAATCATACACGCTTCGGGTAAAGTGCGAATCGATAATGTAGACCAATATGGGATTTTTAATGTGGATACAAAGCGATATACCCATAAAATGAGGGTGATGAAAAAAATTATCTGAATATGGAACGGACCGAACTTTTGATTTACCTGTTAATTGCCCTGGCTGCTCTAATTCTGGTTATAAGATATTGGAAAACCGGCAGGCGCAATTAAAAACAATGGCTATGTACACCTATGCTTATCCAAGGCCAGCCCTTACGGTAGATGCTATTGTAATGGCAGGTAACAAAGAAAGAATGAGTATTCTGCTTATTGAGCGGAAAAAGGAGCCATTTGCTGGTATGTGGGCATTGCCCGGTGGTTTTGTTAATATGGATGAAACCCTCGAACAGGCTTGTATCCGCGAACTGAAAGAAGAAACAGGACTAACACTGAAATCGATGGAACAGTTCAGGGTATTTGATGCCATCGACCGTGATCCGCGGCATAGAACTGTTTCGGTAGTATTTTATGCTTTCATTCCAGAACCTATGCCGGTGAAAGGTTCTGACGATGCTATGAAAGCACAGTGGTTCAGCATTGAAAAACTTCCGCCATTGGCTTTCGATCACCACGACATTGTTTCGGCATTCTTCAGCAAATATTTGTAAGCATCGGGCCCGGTACAAAAGAGCAAATCGAGAATACTCAGGTTGGGAACAAACGGAAATTTATTTTCGAAAACCTGAGTGTATTCAACAGGTTTATATGTTTTATCGAAATTGCTGATTGCTGATTTCGGGGTAATTTTTTCCCTCAGATTTACGTGATTCCCTTCAACTTCTTCAAATCTGTCGGTAAATAAAATTTCTGTCTCAATATTCAGAAGACTGCTCAATACAGAAAATATTTCCATATTATAATCGAACAGGAAATGATATTTTTTTTCGAAAAACGGTGCGAAATCATCGGCGT